>JBALXG010000167.1:0-6258 GCA_036961055.1 Leeuwenhoekiella sp.
CTTTTATTGCAGTGGGCCTGTATTCCTTTACAATTAGAAAATCGATTAGCGCATCAATAAACATAGGTTCTTGCGTGATCCCTGCTGCCTCAATAGCGTGTTGTACAATGTGAGTATCTTTATTATTGAAGTTTACAGAAATAAAGGAATAAAATTGCGGAACTCGCGCATAGCCTATAGTTTCCAGTAAAAAAGCTACTTCTTCCACTCGGTGATCACTGTTGGGCAGTTCAAGTTCTGCAAGCCACAACTCTATGCGTAATTCTAGATTATATCGGGAAGAAATTTTAGTATTATGAGCGGCCTCTTTTGCAAGGCATAAAAGCGCTGCGTGCGCAATATAATCACTACTATGATTAAGATAGGAATCAAAAATACGGTCATCTCTCAATTCGGTATGCAGGATCAAATAGTTGAGCGCGGCATAAACCACCTCATCATCTTTAACAAAAACCAGTTTACGCACTTGCTCAATAGCGGTACCTCTGGGATAATGATAAAGTTGCGAAATAGCAGCTTCTTTTATTCCATTATCGGGATGGTCTAATAATCTAAGAACAAGCGGTTTTAAAATTTTTGCGTTGGTAGTATTTAGATTTTCTAAATATAAAGTTATCTCTGCAGGACTCCCATTTGACAAAATAGCTTTAGCCACCTGCAGGTTAGATTTCTTCTTCCTAATAGGTACACCTTCAGAATTTTCAACAGCGGTTTTTAAGCTTTCGCGAAAGCTTTTAAAATAAGAATCCCTGACTTTAAATATCCCTACAAGCCAGATAAATATCAGCAGCAGAATAATAACAGTGATATACGTGCTGGGCAAGTTCAATCCTTTAATTACAAATATGAGCAAACACCCGGCGATACCCGTTGCCACGCTATCTACAACAACATCAATAAAAGATTTTGTTTTATTTTTAATTTCAAGTGAAATAGGAACCATCGCCAGCTCTGTTGCAGCTTTATTTACAGATTGCTTTAGACTTCCATCTATACCCTTAATCAAAACTAACACCCATAATTCTGGTACGGTTAAAAATAAAAGTGAGCCTAAGGCGATGCCTAGAGGAAGAATCAAAAGCGAACTGTTTACTCCCAGCCTTTCTACAACCCGGTTAGTTAAAAATAACTGAATTACCAGCGAAGCCAGATTTGATGTCGAAAACCAAAACCCGAAAAAGGAAGCAAGATCATCAGAATCTGGAATTGCGCGGCTTGCAAAATCACTAAATTGAAAATCTACCAGTTTAGCTATAATAACGCTCAAACCTACTATTAAAGCCAGATATGTAAGATGTTTTGATTTCAGCATAATACGGAAAGCTGAATCTGTAATCTCACTATTCCTAGAGGCTGCCGTAGCTGCCCTGCTTACATACCCCTTTTTATAAATCGTAAATAAAATGGGGATGCACATTAAAATAAGCACTGATGCAATAATGAGCATGAAAGCATTTCCTATTAGAGGTGCAAAAATATTGGTTAGATATCCTCCAAAAATTCCACCGGCAATGGCACCAGATCCTATAAAACCAAATAAACGCTTTGCCTCTCGAGCGTTAAATACCATATTTGCCAAAAGCCAAAACTGACTTGTGGTAAGAACCGCAAAAATGCCCGAAATAACGTAGTAAACGTATAAAAAACCAGTGTTTAACCAGTTTAATTGCAGCAATAAACTTAAAATAAGAAAGGCTAAAGAGAAAAATGCTAATGTATTTACAATGATACGTTTTAGCGAAAATCGCCTAATAGCTTGTGTATAAAAATAGGAAGAAACAATTGCTGTCCCTGCTATAAAAAGAAAACCAAAAGCAAGATTTTCTGCCCCTAATCTATTGATAAATAAGGCATTTATAGTAGGTTTTACTATTAAAAGTACAGTTATTATCAAGAAGACATATAACTGCATGTAAAAAGAGATGGCTATTTCACCATCTCTAATATTAAACGTCTTTTTAATAAATGTCCTAATCACTTACTTTGTCAGTTTCTACACTGGCGATCAAAGTACGAGATTTTTTAATAGCTTTTTCAACAGGCACAACTAAATTTCTAATTATCTGCTCTCCGTCTGCGTCGTTGACTAAAGCTACAAGAATGTATTTTCTCCCGTCTGCTCCCCATACTAGAATAGAATCTGAATGAAAAGTCTTCCAGGATCCTGATTTTCTAAATAAACGCGCATCAGGAGCGATACGATCAAGTGTATTTACAAATTTATGGTGCAAAGAAGGATGCTCCATAATACTCAACATCTCTTTAGAACGGGCAGCATTTACCAGAGTTCCCGTCACAAGCTTGTAATAAAACCGGCAAACCTGCTCTGCAGTCGCTGCGTGACTTAAGCCTTTCATAGGTTCTGGTCTGCGCTCACCAGCTGCTGCATAACGCTTACCTACCCATAGACCACCACCCACTTTTTTGTCATAAAGTTTATAACGATCACTCATTAAAACTCCGTTAATTTTGTCATATCCTAAGCGATCAATCATGCGTGTACTTGCCTGATTATTTGATTTGCTTATCATTAACCACATGTCGTGCTTTACCTCATCAGTTTCTATCAACTCACCTTTATCAATTGCATCCATCGCCGCAAGGAGAATAGCAATTTTAGGTAAGCTAGCCGCATACATCATTTCTTCACCATTAAGGCCGGCATATTGTACATTATTTACGTCTTCAAGGCTAACGATACCTACAGACATCATTTTATTATCAATAAGTTTTTTTATTTTGGGATCAACTGATAGCTGCTTATATAGCTGATGTTGTAAAGTAGTGCTGTTAAAATTTTTAAGCGGTGCGTCAATGCAATTTTTCAAAGGAAGTTCTTGTGCGCTTAAAAATGAAAATTGTAGTGTAAGTAGGCAAAGAAGGGCAAAGATTCTTTTCATATAGCTTTTTTTATATCCTTGTTAACTCGGGGTTCACAATAATAGTATGCAAATGTTAACGAAATACCTAATTTTATAAAACATTTAACATTACGCATAAATGTTTCAAAGGTTATGCCAAAGCCATATTGTGTTTAAAAACTTCTTTTAATACTCCCATTTTCTTTTACTGTTGAGTTCTTCCTGCGCAGTTATCTCCTCAGTAGGTATTACTTTCAAAAATGAAGGATGCTGCTCTATTGCATACTCTATACGCTCTACAATATCTTCAACCGAGTCATTTTCATAATCAATTACAAGAGGTTTTTTAATTTCCATTGTTTGTAGAATTCCTCTTTTCTTTATTCGTATTCCTTTGCGATCAAAAGATCGTCTGAAACCATCAATTACTATGGGTACAACTATAGGTTTATATTGTTTAATAATGTGTGCCGTTCCTTTACGTATAGGTTTCCACGGGCGCGTTGTTCCTTGTGGGAAAGTAATAACCCAGCCATCATGAAGCGCAATGCCTATATTTTCTGTATCACTTAGATTTACAGGTCTTTCTATATCCTGACCTTTATCTCGCCAGGTGCGCTTTACAGTTACGGCACCTGCATATGCCATAATACGTGGAAAAAGACCGCTACGCATAGTTTCATGAGCAGCTACATAATAAATATTCAATTTGGGCTGCCAGATATAACCTACATTTTTTATTGAATCTACTCTTCCGCTGAGGCTGGCGTTAAAAACATGAAACATGGAAGCTACATCTGCAAAATAGGTTTGATGATTTGAAACAAAAAGAACATTTGTTCCCGGAAGATTTTTAATAATTTCAGAACCTTCTATCTGCAACTCATTAAAGCCACGGTATCTTCTATGGCTCAACACGCCCATTAGACGTATAAGCCATTTTTTAAGTATAAGATAATGGCCAAAAGGATTGGTTTTAAAAATCCCCATAAGTTTTGTTCGGTTTTAAGTCGCAATCGTATTTCACCCCTGCGAGAAACGCAAGAACGCTAAGATACAAAATACCTTTCAAGCAGGTTTTATTAGCAGCGTTTTCATTTCATTGAGCATCATCGCAGTTGCACCCCACACCACAAACCCGTTTAATTTAAAAGCCGGCACTGTAAGATCTGTTGCATAAGAAGTTGTTATTTTTTGTGTAATAATGCTCTTTTCAGATAGAAAATCGGCTATTTTGACCTCTAAAATAGCTTCAACTTCTGCCTCTTCTTTGACAAAATCTGGTCGTTCTAAAGCATAACCCATAAACGGTTGAACCCAGAAGTTACTTGGCGGAATGTATATTTTTGTCATTTGTTTTACCACTGTAATTAAATGTTGCTTAACCCCTATTTCCTCTTCGGTCTCCCTTATGGCGGTTTGTTCCAGGTCGGCGTCTTCTTCTTCAGCCTTACCCCCGGGAAATCCTACCTGATTACTGTGTACCCCCTTATAGGTTTTTCTTAAGATCAAAACAAGCATTGCTTCGCCGGAAACCGAAGGATAGAATAATGCCAGAACACCCGCCCATCGCGGATTTCGCTTTTCTATGTCCAGTTCATTTATCTCTTTTACACGTTCTAGCGGAGCCATATCGTACTGTGCAGATTCTCCCGGTAAAGACAAATTACCTACTTTTGACAACTGATTTAAAAAATCTTTAAATTGCATGTATGCGTAAGTTATTTTATATTTTTTGTACCCTGCTTTTTTTATTAGGCACAAGTTGTGAAGATAAAAAATCAACTTCTAAAAATAGTCAATCTGAAAACCAGAAAACTAAAAAAGATACTTCTGCCGAAGATTTGATGAAAGCTCAAAATGACAAGCTTAAACATAAAGCCGGTTCTATTATTGAATCGCAAGCCGAATTGAAACCTTTCTTAAAAAAATACGGCGAAAATAATCCGGAAACACGTGTAAGGCTTAAAACCAGTTTTGGCGATATAGAATTTGAACTATATAAAGATACTCCCTTGCACCGTGCGAATTTTATTCTTCTGGTTAAGCAGGATTATTTTAATAATACAATGATACATCGTGTGGCAAAAGGTTTTGTTGTACAAGGTGGCAACAGTGATGGTTATGAAACGCCTAAAAAGCGCATGCGCATAGGCAATTATCTTATACCCAATGAGTCGTCTCCTAATCACCCGCATGTAAGAGGCGCATTAAGTGCCGCAAAATATACAGAACAAAACATAAGCGAGGCATCCTCACCATTTGAATTTTTTATAGTTGAATCTCCTAATGGTGCTCATCATCTCGATGGCAAGCATACTGTTTTTGGCAAAGTTACAAAAGGTATGGACGTAGTTGACGAAATCAATAAAGTAGAAGTAGATGGCAATGAATGGCCTATTGAAAATATCTACATTGATATGGAAATCATAAAATAGGTTTACTCTTTACTGTCTATGGTTTTAGGATATACGGCGGGTAAACTTAAACTGAAACGCACTGCGAGTGTACGAATAATAACAATTACAGCTCCAGAAATTATTGCTACTAATGGGTGGTTAATACCTAATTTTGAAAGAACAATATATACAATAGCTCCCGCGATACACGCACTGGCATAAATTTCTTTTCTAAATATAATAGGTATTTGTGTGCATAAAATATCTCTTATCACCCCACCAAAACAGGCTGTTATCGTCCCTAAAGCAACACAAATCACAGGATCAAGATTTATTTTAAGACCTATTTCAACACCTGTAATTGTATAAAGAGCAATCCCAATTGTATCAAAAAGAAATAGTGAAGTACGAAAGTATTTTAACCATTTCTGAAAAAGCATAGCAAAAATACTTGTACCTATAATGAGGTAAATAAATGTGCTGTTCAACATCCAGGTAACAGGAGTTTTGCCTATTAATAAATCACGTATTGTCCCGCCACCTACTGCTGTTACCGTTGCAATAATTAAAATCCCAAAAACATCCATGCGTTTTTTAATCGCGGTAAGAACGCCCGAGATAGCAAAAGCAATAGTACCCAGAATATCTATAATATCAGTAAAATTTTCCATTACTGCTGTGTGTAAAAATTATAGTCTTTGAGCACTTTTTCGATAAAAACAATAGGTTTTTCTTCTGGCAGCACCTGCATAGTTTTAGCTACTTTATCTGAAAGTTTGACGATTACATTATGATTTCCTCGGCTTTTTGCCTGTCTAAAAACGGTTTTAATTGTCTGAACATCTTTATCTGTAAAAACAGTAACCTGTGGATATCTTGCAATATACACTTCAGGAATATCTTCAAGCAAGGTATGACTTAATTTCACCTTTTTTCTTTCATTAATTACAGTTGTGCCGGCTGCAATATCGCCAAGTCTTTGTCCTTTCCCAGTCAAT
>JBALXG010000168.1:0-6231 GCA_036961055.1 Leeuwenhoekiella sp.
GCTCAAAATTTAACTCCATCAGAAACAGGTAACCCAAAGCTTGTAATTGGTATTGTCGTTGATCAAATGCGATACGATTATCTTACTCGTTTTAAAGAACAATTTGGTGAAGGCGGTTTTGAACGTCTTATTAATGATGGCTACAATTGTGAGAATAACAATTACAATTATATACCTACGTATACAGGGCCTGGTCACGCTTCAATATACACCGGTACCACACCTCAAAATCACGGTATAATATCTAATAGCTGGTATAATAAATTTGAGAAAAAGCAGGTTTATTGTGCTGATGATAGTACTGTAGCTTCTGTGGGCACAGATGATCCTGCTGGTAAAATGTCTCCTCGCAATATGCAAACCACAACTATTACAGATCAAAATCGCCTGCATACGCAAATGAGAGGCAAAACAATTGGGGTCTCATTAAAAGATCGAGGTTCTATTCTTCCAGCCGGTCACACGGCTAATGCCGCTTATTGGTTTCA
Source organism: Leeuwenhoekiella sp. (assembly GCA_036961055.1). Lineage (GTDB taxonomy): Bacteria > Bacteroidota > Bacteroidia > Flavobacteriales > Flavobacteriaceae > Leeuwenhoekiella. Next base: position 489 of record JBALXG010000168.1, read on the forward strand.
TGGGCGAACAGAAGGGCAGTGGATTACCAGTACATATTATATGAACGAACTTCCTAAATGGGTAAAAGATTTTAATGCTTCCGCGAAAGCAAAATCTTACATTAGACCTTGGGATACTTATAGAGCGATTGATACTTATAAAGAAAGCGGACCCGATTTAAATGACTTTGAAGGAGGTTTTAATGGAAAAGAAACGGCCACCTTCCCGTATGATCTTGGGAAATTAAACAAAGAAAATGGCGGCTACGATATTCTTAAGACCGTACCTTTTGGAAATAGTCTTACCACAGATTTTGCACTTGCGGCACTAGATGGTGAGCAACTGGGTACAGATGCAGATACAGATTTTCTTGTGATTAGTTATAGTGCTACAGATTATGTGGGTCATAACTTTGGTGTTAATTCAAAAGAAATAGAAGATACTTACATTCGTCTTGATCTGGAGCTTGAAAAACTCTTAAACGCGTTAGACACTAAAGTAGGTAAAGGTAATTACACGGTGTTTTTAACTGCAGATCATGGCGCGGTAGATGTGCCGGCATATTTAGAAAGTCTTAATATACCTGCTGGGTATTTTGACTCTGGTGCGTTTGCAACTGCTGTAAGAGAATTTGTGGCTACAAAATATAAAAGAGACGATCTTATTGAAGACATTTCTAATTACCAGGTGTTTTTTAGTTATAAAGTAATAGCAGATAATGATATTGATGCCGAAAAACTGCAGAAAGACATTGCTCATTTTGCCTTACAATATGAAATGGTTGATAAGGTTTTTACCCGTTCTCAGTTAGAGCAGGGCGATTATCAATATGGAACGGCTGCTTTAGTGCAGAAAGGATTTAATCAAAAGCGCAGTGGAGATGTGTTTATAATACTTGACCCTGCGGTAATAAGCTATCAACACACGGGATCTACTCACGGTACTGCTTTGCATTATGATACACATGTACCTCTTATTTTTTATGGAAACGGTGTGAAAAAAGGGAAAACATATTCTGAAACCTACGTTATAGACATTGCGCCTACAATCGCAGCACTTTTAAATATAGAAGCTCCTAATGGAACTACAGGTAAAGTGATAACAGATGTTCTGGAAGGATATTAAAAGAGTTTTTCTTTTATTTTTTGCCAGCGTAATTTTCTGATAAAATCACCTTCTTCAGCATTTACGAGAAAAGGAAGTTTACTTTTTTTGGCGAGATTATAACCTTTTATATAATCTTTAAAAAACTGAAGATTTCCTTTTTTTGATGCCAGTTTTGCCGAAGCTATGGTGGTGAGTAAAAAGCCGTATCGCATGCGATAAAAGGCCTCACCTTGTTTGTATTTAGCTTTTGCCGAATATGTAGCTCCTGTAGGTTTAAGATGTTTTACATGCAAAGATTCATCAGTTTTGATTTGCCAGCCGTGATATTGTGCCAGTAATTCATCAATTGTATCCCAGCCCATTGCAGGCTTGAGTCCGCCAATTTGTGTAAAGCAGGATTTGCGGTAAGCTTTGAGCGCACCTCGTATGTGATCTTTATTCGTTAAACTTTCAATTTCCCAATTTCCATTTTTTTCGATGTAACAAAATCCGCCTGCCATGCCGATTTTTGGGTCTTTTTGGAAGGTTTTGACCACTTTTTCGAGATAATTTTCCGGAAAAATTAGATCAGAATCAAACTTGCAAATGATATCATAATCTGTGGTTAAGCGCTCCAGACCATAATTAAATGCCTGTATTACTTTGCTGCCAGGTAAATGCACAGCTTCAGATTGCTTTATAATAACTTTAATCCAGGGATATTTTTCAGCATAAGTCTGAGCAATCTGCGCAGTATTGTCTGTGCTGTTGTCATCTACAACGATGAGATTTTCAGGTTTATAAGTTTGTAAGACAAGCGAATCTAGGGTTTTACCAATCAATTCAGATTCATTAAAAGCGGGTATAATTATCGCTATCTTCAAAGCTTTAGCGATTTACGTTCTGCATAGACAAGGTAGTAACGAGGTGAAAATCGGCGTAATATAGGCCTAATTCCGATTTTTTTTACCGGATTTGTAAACTTCTCTCTTTCCTTAATTTCCCATCCTGCTTTCTCAAGTAACCAGTCAAACTGCCAGTCTTCAAACTCGTGGTAATGCCTGTCCCACTTATCGGTTTTACTGCGATAAGCCGGCGCAAACCAAAGTTTTAAAGGTACGCTCGCTACAAGTTTAGTTGCTTTTGAATCGTTTAAAACATTAAAGGGTGCCAGCAAATGTTCAAAAATTTCAAAAGCAGTTAGAACTTCAGCTTCAGTATTTTTAACGGCAGAAGTGTCTATGTCAAGATCTTCGCCGGTTGTATTTTGTACGCTGTAGCCTTCAGCTTTCATGATTTCTGTAAAGGGATTACTTACTCCCAGATCGAGAATTGAACTTCCCGGAGGAATAAATTTTTTCAGAAAATCTGCCGTGATTTTATAACGTTTGTTGGGAAAACTGTTTTCGTACAATTGATTTTAATTTCGCGTAAGCGTGATAATACTACCACCGCTTTTTGGTTTTAGACAAAAATAACAGAATAATACCATTTGCTATAGCGTATGCCAATATGTATTTATATAATACTTATAAGTCTATCTTTAAATGATGGTAAACTTTCTTATTTTTGAGCAGTTGCTATTTATAAACCATGCCAAAACATCTTCTTGATCCACATAAATGGGTCGATAAATATTCTGATTATCTGTATAACTTTACTATTGTGAGGGTAAGCGATCGTGAGGTTGCGCAGGATTTAATTTCAGAGACTTTTCTGGCTGGATTAAAATCGATGAAAAATTTTAAGGGTGAGGCGAGCGAGCGCACCTGGCTTATTTCTATTTTGAAAAGGAAAATCATTGATCATTATCGTAAAATCAACTCAAAAAAGGGTAAAGCTGAAGTTCATATAAATTATTCTGACGATGATTCTGAAGGTGACTGGCTGGAGGAGCAGGTGGCAGATAATTATGATAAAACTGCAGAAGATGAAATGGAAAATACCGAGTTAGGTCTCGCCATTCACGCATGTTTAGCTAAACTCCCGGCAAAGCAAGCCGAAATATTTAAGCGTAAAACGATTGACGGTCAAGATACTGAGACGATTTGTAATGAATTTAATATCACAGCGTCTAATCTTTGGGTAATCATTCACAGAGCTCGAACTGCTCTTTCAGATTGTCTCGAAAAAAATTGGTTTTAATGGGGATTAAATTATTTGTAGACTGTAAAAAGGCAGGGCAGGTTTGTGATAAAAGTCAATATCGCGAGGCTAGATTGCGTGAGAAGGTAGGTTTAATAGTGCACCTGGTCTATTGTAATACTTGTCGTAAATATTCTAAAAGAAATAATAAGCTTACCAAGATCATTAATAGCCCTAAAGTTCAAAAAATGCCAGAAGAAGATAAAAAAATTCTAAGGCAGCGACTTATTGAAGAACTTACTAAAAAATAGCATAAAAAGACCACCACATTATAGGTATTGCTTCTACCCAAAATGAAGAATAATATTTATCCTGATTTTCTTTTGCGAGTATAATCGCCACACTCGTTATAATTGTCACAATTAATGCCAGAGCGAGATTCTCATAATTTAAATCCTTCTGAAAATATTCTAGTACTAAAAAGGTGATTAATAAAAATAATCCCACCTGCTTGGTTTTAAATACACCTATGCGTTGTGGGACTGTTCCTAATTCTGCATCATCGTATTTAAAATCTCTGATTTCAAAAGGAATTATCAATGCCAGAACAATTAAAAATCTTTGTACCAGCATAATTACTATTTCCTCATTCCATGATAAATCATGATAAATTACAGGTAGATAAACTGTTGCGCCAGCCCAGACAGCAGCAATAACAAATATTTTAAGTGAAGGAATTCTACGAAGATTTTTATGAGCAGGAAACAAGGGGAAGGCATAGAACAGCGTTAAAAATCCCAGCGGTAAACAGGCTAGTAAAAATTGAAATGGAAGTTTAAAAACATAGTATATCCATATACTGAAGCAAATAAGTGAAAATATCTGAATTATTTTGAGGCTATCAGTAAGGCTGCTATGGTGCAATCTTGCAACGCCAGAATATTTTACAAAATTGTAGCCTGTTATAGTGCCAAAAAAAATAAATAGGACCAAGGTGTAATCTTGCTCCAGATTTAATTTTTTTAAAGAAATAAGGGTAAGGCAAACTACGGCCAGAGCCACATGAATACTGCTGTTGATATAGAAATTAAAAATGCGTGCTAACCACTTCATATCACAAATGTAAATTAACATGTTGATAAGTCACGTATTTGTTTAAAAACTTGACCATTCTCGATAATTTAATCCTGTAAGGTTTAGTAATTTTGCGCAACTTAAATAACGTTTAATAACTGCTATGAGAACAGACGTTTTTGCCCTACGCCACATAGGCCCCAGAGAAGCTGAAAAAGCCGAAATGCTTAAAGCCATTGGGGTTGAGAATATGGACCAACTAATCTATGAAACGCTTCCTGACGGAATCAAACTTAAAAAGCCTTTAAATCTCGCTCCTGCATTGAGCGAGTATGAATATGCAACGCATATAAATGAACTTGCAGCAAAAAATAAAGTCTTTAAATCATATATAGGTTTAGGGTATAATGAAGCAAAAATACCTGCGGTTATTCAGCGCAATGTCTTAGAAAATCCGGGATGGTATACCGCTTATACACCGTATCAGGCAGAAATCGCACAAGGTCGTCTTGAAGCTTTGCTCAATTTTCAGACTATGGTGAGTGATCTTACCGGGATGGAACTTGCTAATGCTTCCCTTCTTGATGAAGCAACCGCGGCTGCAGAAGCAATGACTTTAATCGCTTCTTTGCGTGACAGAAATCAGAAAAAGGAAAATGTAGCAAAGTTTTTTGTTTCAGACGAAGTATTGCCACAAACGCTTTCCTTGTTAAAAACCAGATCTATTCCCGTTGGTATCGAACTGGTAATAGGTAACCACGAGGATTTTGATTTTTCAACTGAATTTTTTGGTGCTTTGGTTCAATATCCCTCAGCATCTGGACAAGTACATGATTATGCAGACTTTATAGCGAAAGCGAAAAAAGCCAATATAAAAGTAGCCGTAGCAGCAGATATTTTAAGTCTCGTAGCACTAGAATCTCCGGGAAAATTAGGAGCAGATGTTGTCGTGGGTACAACACAGCGTTTTGGTATTCCTTTAGGTTATGGTGGTCCTCATGCTGCATTTTTTGCAACTCGGGATGAATACAAGAGAAATATTCCCGGGCGTATAATAGGCGTTACCAAAGATATGAATGGCGACCGCGCTCTGCGTATGGCACTACAAACCCGAGAGCAACATATAAAACGCGATAAAGCGACTTCAAATATTTGTACAGCTCAGGTTTTACTTGCTGTAATGGCTGGCATGTACGCAGTTTATCACGGCCCAGATGGTTTGCGTTACATCGCAAATAAAGTGCATAAAACCACTGTTACGCTGGCAGATGCTTTAGAAAAACTAGGCTTTTACCAGTCAAATTCGGCTTATTTTGATACAATATCGGTTAAAGCAGATGTTAGTAAAATTTCCGCTGTAGCGAAAGAAAATAAAATTAACTTCCATTATCCGGATGCTGAAACGGTTACAATTTCAATAAATGAAACGACCAGTCTTGACGATTTAAACAAAATCATATTAGTTTTCGCGGAAGCTTTAGATAAAGAATTTAAAAAGGTAGAAGCATTATTAGACGA
>JBALXG010000169.1:0-3010 GCA_036961055.1 Leeuwenhoekiella sp.
TTTCCTTTATGAGTAAAGGCCCTGTGAGTCATTTTGCGCTGCTTTTGCCTTTTTTAATCGCTTATGGATGGATTTACAAATTCAGGGATTTTAAAAGTAAAGTGCTTCCGCTTATTGTGATGCTGCTGCTGATTGTGGTTTTAAGTTCGTGGTGGGCGATTGCGATTTATATGCTCGATACAAGTTCTGCCAGCGCAATTGCAGATAAAGAAGCAACGGCATGGGCAAATAGAAATGTGCGCTCGTTTTATTATTACTGGAGCTTTTTTACGCAGAGTGGAATCTGGACAATTCCCGCTTTCATAAGTTTGCTTTATCCATATCTTAAAAACCGGGTAACAAATTTAAAAGCCTATCAATTCACATTAATCTGGACGCTGGCTTCGGTTGTTTTATTATCGCTAATTCCTGAGAAAAAATCGCGGTATCTGCTTCCGGTTTTAATTCCGCTGGCGCTAAATACCAGTTTTTACATCAGTTATCTCATCGCTCATTTTAAAGAAATTAATGATAAAAGGGAAACCTGGCCGGTGTATTTTAATTTTGTACTTATCGCATTAATTGCCGTTCTGGCGCCCATAGCCGGTTTTGTGATAATTGGCAACAGTTTGCAAGGACTGTGGTTCTGGTTTATAATTTTCAGTTTAAGTTCGTTAACTATTGGAGTTTTGATTTTTATTCGCTTAAAGCGAAAGGAAATAAAGACGGTTTTTTATCTCAGCGTTATTTTTTGCTGTGCTATAATCCTTTTTGGTTATCCATTGCTTAAAACTTCGTATACAAATACAGATTATGCAGAGCTTTCGCCTAAAGTGGAAGCACTTGGTCAAAGCGCTACGCCGCAATATGTATATGCTAACTCTTCACCAGAATTAATATGGGATCTTGGCCGGCGTTTGCCGCTTTTACGATTTATGGATGAACTTGTAATTCCGGCAGAGCCTGTTTTTGCGGTTTGGGTAGAAGATGATCAAATCGACAATTTTAAAGCCGATTTTAAGCAGTTTCAGGTAGATTTTAAATACAAGGTTGACGGAAACATAACTTCTAAGGCAGACAGAAACTACAAAGCCCGAAGAATCGCGTATCTGTTTTATGTTAAAAAGTAGTGATTTTACTATAAAAATCAGTTTTGAGGGCTTATTTTTCGCTAATAAATCCCGATTTTATGCCATTTAGAGCAAGTTTTTAGCACATTGCTTCTAGGCTATAATTTCCAATAAATAATATTGTAATTTTGCAGCGCCTTTAAAAAGGCGTAAATATATAATCATGAGCAGTATAGTAGCTATTGTAGGGAGACCTAATGTGGGTAAATCCACTTTCTTTAATCGTCTTATTCAACGCCGCGAGGCGATTGTAGATGCCGTAAGTGGTGTTACCCGTGATCGTCACTATGGTAAAACCGACTGGAACGGTAGAGAATTTTCTGTAATAGATACTGGTGGTTATGTTGTGGGAAGTGATGATGTTTTTGAGTCTGAAATTGACAAGCAGGTAGAACTTGCTATTGATGAGGCAGATGCTATCATTTTTATGGTAGATGTAGAAGCTGGGGTGACAGGGATGGATGAAGATGTTGCAGAATTATTGCGCCGTGTGAATAAACCTGTTTTTCTAGTTGTAAATAAAGTAGATAACAATAAGCGTGAAGAAAATGCTGTTGAGTTTTACGCCCTTGGCTTAGGTAATTATTTTACCATTGCAAGTACAAGTGGTAGCGGTACCGGTGATCTTCTTGATGCTGTGGTTGCCGCGTTACCAGAAAAAGAATATATAGAAGAGGCAGAGCTGCCAAGATTTGCAGTTGTAGGTCGTCCTAATGCAGGTAAGTCATCTTTTATCAACTCGCTTATAGGTAAAGATCGTTACATAGTTACAGATATCGCAGGCACCACGCGTGACTCTATTGATACAAAATATAATCGTTTTGGTTTTGAATTTAATCTGGTTGATACTGCGGGAATTCGTCGTAAAACTAAGGTAAAAGAAGATCTGGAATTTTACTCAGTTATGCGATCTGTACGTGCTATCGAGCATTGCGATGTTTGTTTACTGGTTGTAGATGCAACACGAGGCTTTGACGGACAGGTACAAAATATTTTCTGGCTTGCAGAACGTAACCGCAAAGGGATCGTGGTACTTATCAATAAATGGGATCTTGTAGAGAAGGAAAACAAGACCATGAAAGAATATGAAACGCACATAAGAGAGCAACTGGCTCCATTTACAGATGTGCCTATTGTTTTTATTTCGGTCCTGACAAAGCAACGTGTTTTTAAAGCGATTGAAACTGCAGTGCAGGTTTATGAAAACAGAAGCCGCAGAGTAAAAACCAGCGAACTCAATGACCTTTTCCTTCCTATAATTCAAAATCACCCGCCGCCGGCTAATAAAGGTAAATACGTAAAAATCAAATATTGTATGCAGCTTCCTACGCCACATCCTCAATTTGCATTTTTCTGTAATTTACCGCAGTATGTCAAAGATCCTTACAAGCGTTTTCTTGAAAATAAACTGCGTGAACGGTTCGATTTTAAAGGCGTACCTATTTCAATTTACTTCAGAAAAAAATAAGAATTATTTAGCACTGAAATAGATTTAGTTTAAACGTTTTAGTTTTTTTACTTTCGGTTTTAAACCTTTTAGAAGGATAGCAGTCTTATTAGTTGTACGACAACTAACTGTGGCGATCGCTATTCTAAAATCCTTCTATGAAGCAATTTTTACTTCCGGTAATTTTACTACTTACATCATTTTGTTTCGCTCAAAAATTTCAGGCGACAGGCTCAGTTACAGATCAGGAGGGGACACCGTTAGAATCTGCGACTGTTTATGTAGAAAAAATAGCAGACAGCTCACTTGTTACTTATAGTATTTCTGAGAAAGACGGTAGCTTTAAATTATCTGGAGATACAGACATAAAACAGGCAAATCTGTTTATTTCGTACGCCGGTTTTAAGCCTTACCGTAAGATTGTTGATATTGAAAAATCAATGAAATTGGGCGA
>JBALXG010000169.1:3020-6230 GCA_036961055.1 Leeuwenhoekiella sp.
CATTAAAAAAGATACGCTTGAGTTTAATGCCGCGTCTTTTCAAACCAGGCCAGATGCAAATCTTGAAGATCTGCTTAAAAAACTTCCTGGTGCCGAAGTTGATTCTGACGGAAATATTACCGTAAATGGCAAACCGGTTTCACGCATTCTTGTAAATGGAAAAGAATTCTTTGGCGATGATCCTCAAATTGCTACAAAAAATCTTCCTAAAGAAATTATCAATAAAATACAGGTTACAGATACTAAAACAAAATCTGAAGAATTTACAGGAAAAGCCGGCGATCCTGATGATAAAACGATAAATATCACCATAAAAGAAGATAAAAATAAAGGATATTTCGCAAGAGCTACAGCAGGCGGCGGTACAGACGATCGTTATGAACTTAGCGCGATAGGAAATATTTTTAAAGACGATATGCGGCTTAGTGTGCTGGCAAGTTCAAACAATATTAATAGTACGGGTTTTGACTTTGATGATGTTTATGGCATGATGGGGCGCAATGGTGCAGATGCGGTTTATGGCGGAAACAGAGGTGGAATTACAAAATCTGAAACCGCAGGTTTTAATTTTACAGATGAGTGGCAAAAAAAATATGAACTCAATACAGATTATTTCTTTGGAAGAAACGATACTCAAACCCGTACGTCTACACAGCGGGAAAACATTTTACCTGATTCAAGATATTACACAAATTCTGAGAGCAGTAATAATGTAATTAATGATAGCCATCGCGGTAACGCACGTTTTGAGGTAGAATTTGATACACTTACCCGTTTATCAATTTCACCCAGAATCAATGCAAATTTTGCCAATAATACGAGCAATAATTTTTCAGAATCTCTTGACGAAGATCGAAATATCATCAATAATTCGCAAACTTCAAATAGAGAGGAAGTGAAAAGCGTTAATCTTGATTATGGGATGGATTTTATAAAACGTTTTGGTAGCAGAGGAGCTTTTATACGTGCAGAGTTTGACTATAGTAATGATACACAGGAGAACGATAACTTCTATTATTCTGAAAGTAATTTTTATGATGTGCCTCGTACTGAACTTCAGGATCAATATATTAATGATGATGAAAAGGAAAATCAATACGCGGTTGAATTAGAACAGCGCAGTGTGCTGGCAAAGAACCTCTTTCTTGATTTATCATATGATTTTTCGTCTTCAAAATCGACCAATGAGCGAGACGTGTATGATGCTGATAATAGTGGCGCTTACACTGCATTTAATGACACCCTGAGTAATAACTTTGAAGTACGTACATTTAAAAATACACCTAATGTAGGGCTTAATTATGAAGGTGAGGCGTGGCGTATAAACACCAGTGTAGGATTATTAAATACGCATCTCGAGAACACAAATTTTCTACAACAAACCTCTTTTGACAATACGTATAACAATCTTTATCTGCGTAGTCGAATACGCTATGAGATTGAGCGTTCTAAAAGTATCTATTTTGATTATAGAACAAATGCAAATACCCCATCTATAAGGCAATTGCAGCCGGTAATAGATCGTACAAATCCTTTAAATATTGTGGTGGGTAATCCTGCTTTACGACCAGAATATAGTCATGATATAAGGGGAGGTTTCAGAAATTTTGATTTTTCTACGAGAAGCGGGGTTTGGAGCTACTTTTCCCTCAATTTTACCAATAATAGGGTGGTTTCTGTTACAACCTTAGATACAGATTTAGTAAGAACAACCACATATACAAATGTTAATGGTTCTATGAATGCTTCGGTGGGAGGATCTTATAGTAAGAGTTATAAAAAAGACGCCGTAGAATTTAGGTATAGTTTCGATTTAAACGGTTCTTATAATAAAAATGTAGGCTTTACAAATGGCGTTTTGTACAACTCAGATCAATATTCTTTAAATCCATCTGTGCGATTTACATATGCAATTGATGAGTATTTTGAACTTAACCCAAACTATAGATTAAGTTTTAATGATACCCGGTATGACATTAATCCAGACAGGAATGCAGATTTTATAAATCATACAGTAGGTTTTGAGGCGACTACATACTGGCCAAAACATGTGGTTTTTGGTAATGATATAACATACAATTATTATGGTAATGTTTCAGCTGGATTTGATAATTCTTCTATATTATGGAATATGAGTCTTGGGTATCAATTCTTAAAAGATAATGCCACTTTAAAAGTAAAAGTCTATGATGTTCTTGATCAGAATATAGATACACGCCGCTCTACTGGTGATGATTATGTACAGGATACTAACAGTCTTATTCTGCAGCAATATGCAATGTTAAGTTTTACATATAAGCTGAGTAATTTTGGCGGAAAAGCTGCTCCTGACGGTAATGGAGGAGGACGCAGAGGGTATCGCAGGCATTAATATTGTACAAGTAAGTCCTTTTATTAACCGAATAAATGTTAAAGTTACTTTTATTCATTCAACTATTTTTATAGTTTAATTTTTTTTCAGTACTTCGTTGTAAATCAATCAAACAACGCAATGAAATTTAATCACTTTCTTTGCCTGCTCGTCGGGCTCTCCTCTTATTTTGCAAATTCTCAGCAATTTACTATAACCGGGCAATTACTAGATCAAAATACTAAAGCTCCCCTTGAGGCTGCTACTGTTTTTGCAGAAACAATTAAAGACAGCACTTTAATTACTTACACAATTACAGATAAAAATGGAGATTTTAAGCTTCAGGGTCTTACAGGAAGGGAGAAAATAAATCTTTATGTGAGTTTTGTGGGCTATCAACATTATGAAAGCGTCATAGATCTTTCTAAAATTCTGATATTAAATTAGAAACTATTGGTTTAGAATTTCAAATAGAGACACTGGGCGATGTTATTGTAAAAGGCAGAAGTGCGCCGGTAACCATAAAAAAAGATACGCTGGAGTTTAATGTATCTTCTTTTGAAACTAAAAAGGATGCCACAGTAGAAGATTTGTTGAGGGAATTGCCTGGAGTAGAAGTTGATGAGCAAGGCAATATTACTGTAAATGGAAAGCCCGTGAATCAAATTCTTGTAAATGGAAAACCCTTTTTTGGTGATGATCCCACAATTGCTACGCGTAATCTTACAAAAGAGATTGTAGACAAAATTCAGGTTGTAAACACAAAAACAAAATCTGAAGCATTTACAGGTGAAGCAGGTGATGACCAGAATAAAACAATAAACATAACAATTGATGAAGATAAAAATAAAGGAATCTTT
>JBALXG010000016.1:0-16269 GCA_036961055.1 Leeuwenhoekiella sp.
ATCAGCTTTAGTTTTAGCGACAATTTCGTTCATTATCGCTTTGTACAGCTTGTTCATTCCCGGGTCATTAAACTGGGAAGCGATCGTACCAAAAACCGGCAGATCATCCTGATGCGTATCCCACAGATTATTGTTACGCATGTATTGTTTTTTCACATCGCGCAAAGCATCGAGCGCGCCGCGTTTATCAAACTTATTTATCGAGACCAGATCTGCAAAGTCAAGCATATCGATCTTTTCCAGTTGCGTAGCCGCGCCAAATTCCGGAGTCATTACATAAAGAGAAACATCGCTGTGATCAAGAATTTCGGTATCGCTCTGCCCTATTCCGCTGGTTTCTAAAATAATCAAATCAAACTGTGCAGCTTTCAACACCTCAACCGCTTCCTGCACATGTTTAGACAACGCCAGATTGCTCTGGCGAGTAGCTAGCGAACGCATATAAACTCGTGGCGAATTGATCGCATTCATACGAATACGATCACCCAAAAGCGCACCGCCTGTCTTTCTCTTAGAAGGATCTACAGAAACAATCCCGATAGTTTTTTCGGAAAAATCAGCCAAAAAACGACGTACTAGTTCGTCAACCAAAGACGACTTTCCAGAACCACCGGTACCTGTAATTCCCAAAACCGGAACGTCCCCCCTCGATCCCCCCAATGGGGGGAAGACAGTAAGGAATTGATCGTGATTATTCTCTGCAAGACTTATTAATCTAGCGATAGTATTTACATTTTTGTTCTGAAGCTGCTTTGAAACTTCTCCCCCTTTGGGGGAGACTGAGAGGAGGAAATCAGATTGCTCCACCAGATCATTTATCATTCCCTGTAATCCCATCTCGCGACCATCATCAGGCGAATAAATTCGCGTGATACCATATTGCTGAAGTTCTTCAATTTCTTCCGAAAGAATAACACCGCCGCCGCCGCCAAAAATCTTGATATGCTCTGCTCCTCTTTCTACCAGAAGATCACGCATGTATTTAAAATATTCCATGTGGCCACCCTGATAAGAAGTCAGCGCAATAGCATGCGCATCCTCTTGTATTGCGGTATTAACCACCTCATCAACACTGCGGTCGTGACCCAGATGAATTACCTCAACACCAGTAGCCTGAATGATACGGCGCATTATATTTATAGCAGCATCATGACCGTCAAAAAGAGAAGCAGCGGTTACAATACGTATTTTATTTTTGGGTTGATAAGGTTTATTTTGTTCCATTGGTAATTTTTACGCTTTAATACTTTGCTAATTTACAGATATATCAAGGAAACGGCTATTATTTTGCATTTTTTCAATTATAAATTGAAGCCAAAATTAGTAGCTTAGCCTTTTAAATAAGCTGAATTAAGTAATGCAGAAAATTACGCTTTTAATTAATTGTCCAGATCGCAAAGGCATAGTCACTATCACGACACAATTTATTCTGGAAGCCGGCGGAAACATTGTTTATCTTGATCAACATGTTGACAGGGAGCAAAGTGTGTTTTTTATGCGGCTTGAATGTGAATTTGATTATGAAGCTTTTGATGTATTCAGTTTTGAAAGTGATTTTAAAGAAACATTTCAAAATAGTTTTAAGCTTAATTATCAGCTTTTTGATTCAGAATATGTGCCAAAAATGGCGATTTTCGTCAGCAAATACGACCATTGCCTTTATGATCTTTTAGGGCGGTATGCTTCTGGTGAACTTAAAGTTGAAATTCCGCTTATCATTAGTAATCATCCAGATCTTGAAGTGGTGGCAAAACGCTTTGAAATTCCATTTAAACATATCCCCGTTACCAAAGAAAATAAAGTTAAAGCCGAAGCAGAACAAATAGAGATTTTACTGAAACATGATATTGACATTATCATTCTAGCTCGTTACATGCAGATAATATCTGATGATTTTGTAAAAGAATTTCCTCATCAAATTATAAATATTCACCATTCTTTTCTGCCGGCATTTATAGGTGCAAAACCCTATCACGCGGCATTTAAACGCGGTGTGAAAATTATAGGAGCTACCAGCCACTACGCAACGGCAGATCTGGACGAAGGACCTATTATTGAGCAGGAAATTGTACGCGTATCTCACATCCACGCTGTAAATGACTTTATATTAAAGGGCAGAGATCTTGAGAAGATGGTTCTTGCCAGAGCAATTAAGGCTCACATAGAACACAAGGTGTTAGTTTATGGCAATAAAACGGTCATTTTCTCATAAAAATCGCACTTTTTCGATCTATTTTCAGGTAATAATCAGAATAAAACAATCCCTTTTCAAAATAGAAATCGGGGTTAAAATGATAATAATTGAATGCATATGCCTTCATATTTTTATATATTTACTTCTACCCCCTAAAATTTAATTAAATGAAAAAAATATATGCCCTGGTGGCAATTTTTATTTTTAGCAGCTGTGCCGAATTACAATCTGTTGTAGACAATCTTCCTAATCAAACTGGGATTGATAATGCTACTATTGCCGCTGGTTTAAGGCAAGCGCTTGATAAGGGAATTGATGAGCAGGTTAGCAAATTAACCCAGACAGATGGTTTTTATAAGAATCAACTGGTAAAAATTCTCTTACCAGAAGAATTACAAAAAGTTGACAAGACATTAAGAAGCATAGGTTTAAGCAGTCTCGCCGATGAAGGCTTAAAAGTACTCAACCGTGCTGCTGAAGATGCAGTAGGCGAAGCAACGCCTATTTTTGTAGATGCTGTAAAAGGAATAACATTTACTGATGCTAAAAATATATTATTAGGCAATGATCGTTCTGCGACCAGTTATCTTGAAGCCCGCACAGATGATGCTTTATATGCAAAATTTAATCCGGTTATAAAGCAATCTTTTAGTAAAGTGGGTGCAGATAAAATCTGGGCAAATCTCATAACCAGATATAATCAGATTCCGCTTACAAATGATGTCAATCCTGATCTTACAGATTATGTAACAAAAGAAGCATTAAAAGGTGTTTATACCATGATTGCGGTAGAAGAAAAAGATATTCGTACCTCAGTTGCGGCTCGCAGCACAGATTTATTAAGACGAGTTTTTGCACTTCAAGATTAATCATATGTCAAAACAGTTAAAAATAGTAGTAGCAGGTCCCATTCCCAGAGATACAATCTCGACCTATGAAAATGATATCATTACTCGTTATGGTTGTGTTACACATCCTGTGATCGCCTTGTCTAAACTACTTGAGAACGATGGTTGGGTAATACCTGTTTCAAACATTCACAAAAAAGATGAAGCTCTGATTCATCAGGAATTTGCAGATTATCATAACATTAACCTCAACGGTGTAAATTCTGATGAAGACCGCGGAACTGTTATTTTTCTCAATTTTAAAGATCAGAATAATCGGGAAGAGAAACAGCTTGCCTGTATGAATCCTATTATGCCTGCTCATGTTCAGGATTTTCTGGATGCCGACGCGTTTGTTTTTGTACCTATAACTGATTTTGAAATTTCTCTAAGCACGCTGCGCTATCTGCATGAAAACAGCAAAGGAAAAATAATTTTTGATGCTCATGGCGCAACTACAGCAATGGATGTTACAGGTCACAGACATAGAAAATTCTGGATAGACCGTGATGAATGGTTGCCTTTTATAGATGTTTTAAAAATGAATCTTGAGGAATCGCAATGTATGTGGTTTCACAATGAATATGAGGGGGAGATTCCATCAATTTATGATGAAAATCACACCGCTCATCTTGATGACCTAGCAGAACATGTATTAGATAAAGGAGTTTCCTTTTTTTATGTTACCATGGACTCAAGAGGCTGCATTTTATACCATAAAAACGGTGATAAAACCGTAAAAGAATGGATAGCATCTGTACCTGTTGCCAAAGTTGTGGATACTACTGGTTGCGGTGATTCTTTTGCCGGCGGACTTGCTTATGGTTTTGCTAAATATAACGATCCTATAAAAGCGGGTCAATATGCTAATATTCTGGGCGCCAGACGTACTCAGGGTAAAAACTGGGATGTCTTTAAAACAGCTTCTGAAACTGAAGATATACGAGTGCAGAATTACGATGTGTAGAATGAAGGCGTACTTAAACGTTAAATAACTGCTATTCAACCTATAAAAATGACACTTGGGCTAAATTTTAACATTTTAGTATCAAATAATTTAATACTTTGAAGGTATAATTAAAACCCCTGAATTTATGGACTCAAAATTTGACATGGAAAAGTTAAAAGAAAAGTATGCCCGTTATGAAGAAAACGCGTACAATCTTATGGATAATTCACCCTCTGAAAGTGATTATTATGCCCATCAGGCAGAAAAAATATTGATTAAGATATTGCTGCTCGAATCATATACAAATCAACACCAAATGCGTTTTGTAGCTTAATTTAATGTTAAGTTTAAAATGTGAGGCAATATTAATCTCAAGGTATCGTTTATGCTGATTTTCAATATGTTAAACTATTTCTAAATAAAAACCTAGCTACAAAATATTTAATTAAATTGAGGCTTAATTTAAAAAAAATCCCCCCATTATGGCTTCAAAATTTGATATGCGCAAATTGGAAAAAAAGTACAAAAATGCGCTCGAAAATGCTTATAATTTAAAATATACCGCTCCATCAGAAAGTGACTATTTTTCATTTAAAGCAAAAAAATTATACACAAAAATCCTTCTTCTAGATTCTGTTAAACATCAGAGTACGATGCGTGCAATTGCATGAAGTAATCAAAGGCGCCCAAAAGCCTGCTACCGTACCAACTAAAATATTCCCCATCAACAAATGATACCTGAGCCGAAGTAAATTTCTTTATTTCGCTTAGGTGTTTTTGTTTAAAAGGAAAGGGTTCTGAGGACAGCAAAATTAGATCTACATCTTGTAGTTCTCCAAGATCAATTTCAGGATATCTGCTGTCGTGCTTCTCAAAACAATTAATAAAGCCATTTACACGCAATAACGTATTGATAAATGTATTACCACCCGCGACCATCCATGGTTCTTTCCAAATTAGATAAGCTACTTTCTTAGGCGGCTTTATATTAAAATTGTTTTTGAAGTTTTCAGCTTTATATTGTAACTTCCTTATGAGCACGCCAGCTTCTACCTCTCTATCAAACAATTTACCATATTGCTCAACCATTAAATAAACGTCATCAAGTGTTTTGATATCTGTAATGTGGACGGTTGCAATTTTTTCACAGTGAGCTACAATCTCCTTAGTATTTTCCTCTTTATTGCAAAGAATGATATCTGGATTTAAAGCTGAAATTTTATCAAAATTGACCGATTTTGTGCCGCCTACAACGGTTTTTTTACTACGCAAATAAGAGGGATGGATGCAGAATTTTGTAACGCCTAAAACTTCTTCAGCTAATTTAAGATCAATGAGCAATTCTGTCTGGCTGGGAACCAAAGAAACAATTCTTAAAAAAGGTTTTGTAAACGAAATCTTTCGGTCTAGTTGATCTGTAATTTCCATAGGTGAAAATACAAATCCTAATAATAAAAAATGAGACAAAAAGATAAACTAAAAGAGCCAGAACCAATTCGGTTTAAGTCAGGATCGTATAAATAAAACCCTCGAGAAGATTAGATAATCTGGCTGTTTGCCATAATATCTGCCATTTCATCCTGTAATTTTGCAGCTACTAAAGCAGCCGCAGCAGCAAAGTCTTCTTTCGCGGAAGCGTAAATTATTCCTCTTGATGAGTTTACCAGCAAACCTACCTCATCATTCATCCCATACTTGCAAACTTCTTCGAGATCCCCGCCCTGAGCTCCCACTCCGGGAACCAGCAAAAATGCTTTAGGTACAATCTTACGTATTTCGGTGAAATATTCAGCTTTTGTGGCACCCACGACGTACATGAGATTTTGGCTGTTTTTCCACGATTTTGAGGTGTTTAGGACGGTTTTATAGAGTTCGTCCTCATTTTTAAGATTTTTTGTCTGAAAATCAAAAGCGCCAGGATTTGAAGTTAAAGCCAGCATTATGGCATGTTTACCTTCAAAAGCAAGAAAAGGCTCTATTGAATCCCTGCCCATGTATGGTGCAACTGTAATCGAATCAAAACTCATATCTTCAAAAAAGGCTTTGGCATACATTGTTGATGTGTTGCCTATATCGCCGCGCTTTGCATCTGCAATAGTAAAAATTTCAGGAAAATTATTATTGAGATAATCTATTGTTTTTTTAAGCGCTGTCCAGCCTTTTAATCCGTACGCTTCATAAAAAGCTACATTGGGCTTGTAAGCTACTGCGAGATGATGAGTAGCATCAATAATAGCTTTGTTAAATGCAAAAATGGGATCTTCTTCCTTTAATAAATGCTGCGGAATCTTTTCCAGATCAACATCTAGACCTATGCACAGAAAAGACTGTTTTAGCTTTATTTGTTCGACAAGATTTGCTGTAGTCACAGAATTTTCAGATTAAAAAGATTCTCCGTTTTCTTTAAGTTTTTCAGTATTGCTTACTAATTGAAGTTCGTCAATAATACGCTGAATATCACCATCTATAATATTTGACAAATCATACAAGGTAAAATTTATTCGGTGATCTGTAACCCTTCCTTGTGGATAGTTATAGGTGCGTATTTTTGCACTTCTGTCCCCACTGGTAACCATAGAACCACGTTTTAAAGCATCTGCTTCCTGCTTTTTAGCCAGCTCCATATCATATAAACGCGAGCGCAAAACTTTAAATGCTTTCTCTTTATTTTTATGTTGTGATTTTTGATCCTGACATTGCGCCACCAGACCTGTAGGTAAATGCGTAAGTCGCACTGCAGAATAGGTTGTGTTTACAGACTGACCACCTGGACCTGACGAACAGAAATAATCTATACGTACTTCTTTAGGGTCGATCTCTATATCAAATTCTTCAGCTTCAGGAAAAACCATTACAGTTGCTGCACTGGTATGCACTCTTCCCTGAGTTTCTGTTTGTGGTACGCGTTGCACACGATGCACGCCGGCTTCAAACTTTAAAGTACCATAAACATTATCGCCGGTAACTTCAAACTGAATTTCTTTAAAACCACCACTAGTACCTTCATTAAAATCTACAGTACTTGTTTTCCAGCCTTTGCTCTCGCAATATTTGGTATACATTCTGTAAATATCTCCCGCAAAAATACTTGCTTCATCACCACCGGTTCCCGCGCGTATTTCCATCACAGCATTTTTGCTGTCTTCAGGATCTTTGGGTACGAGCATCATCCTTATTTTTTCATCCAGAGCCTGTAGTTCTTCTTTACCTTCCTCCAGTTGCATTTTTGCCATCTCTGTCATTTCAGGATCACTGCCGTCTGCAATAATTTCTTCGGCCTCCTTAACGCGTTCCTCATTTTTAATATAACTCTCACGCTCATCCATAAGGGCACGTAAATCCTTATATTCTTTGTTAAGCTCTATATATCGTTTTTGATCTGTGATTACATCAGGCTGTATGATGAGATCACTTACTTCGTCAAAACGTTGTTTAATTACATTTAATCTGTCTAACATGTATCCTTGAATAGTTTGCGAATTTACGTATTTTGAATCGATTTTTTTAATCTCATTTTAAATGGAATCAGATTTATTTATCTGCCAAAAACAGGCTAAAATTGGCATTTTAAGGCTAAATATTGACATGCTCTCTTTAATTATAATTGAAAATGTAACTTTAATAAATGAAAGAAAATGATAGTAAAATAGGTTTGGGCGGGGGTTGCCATTGGTGCACTGAAGCTGTTTTTCAACAACTGAAAGGAGTAACAAAAGTTGAACAGGGTTATATCTCTTCAGCAGGTGAAGAAAACTGGCTTTCTGAAGCAATTATCGTTCATTTTGATCAAAAAATCGTTTCTTTTTTTGATTTGATACGTATTCACTTACATACGCATGCGGCCACTTCCCAGCATAGCTTTCGGCATAAATACAGATCTGCAATTTATTATTTTGAGGAAAAGGATAAAAATGATCTTGAAAATATAATTGAAAGTTTACAGCATGATTTTGAAAAAAAGATCATCACTCAAATTCTTCCGTTTAACTCTTTTAAAGCTAGCCGGGAAAGTCTTTTAAATTACTATGAAAATAATAAAAATAACCAGTTTTGTGAACGCTATATTATTCCGAAAGTAGAACTTCTTGAAAGAGACTTTAGCGATATAATGAAACCAAATAAATCAGAAAATCCATTTATTAAATAGTCTTATAAGCTTCTAGGTCTCGCTGTTTATCATGTCATACTGGTGATTTTCTTCCTGAGCACTCGCTTTGTTTAGACCGTAATCTGAAAGCAATCCCAAAGCTATTAAAAAGAAAAGTCTAGAGATAAAGTAAAACATTTCAAAACCAAAATAATAGGCAAAAAGCGAAGCTATATCTGTTATAATAAAAGCAAATACAAAATATAGAAAATGCAGAGAGCGCGTGCTGTTATATTTATTATTGTAGTGTACTGCCGCCACACCCATAATAATCATCATCGCGCCATATAAATAGAATAATCCTATCTCAAAACTATCTCTAAAGCTATAGCTTAACAAATCCATAAGAGTTAACAACGTATAGCTATTTGCTATTATTAAGACGATTGTAACTAAAATTACTCCCCTATTAATTCTTAAAGAATTCATTTTAGGAAGACGGTCAATTATAAGCGTTAAATAGGCACAAAAAGCAAAAAGCAGGTAAATTTTAAAACCGAAGGAGGTTTCATAGAATTGAAAAAAAATCTCCCTTATAATAAAGAAGATAAAGACAAGTGAGATTTTTAAATTTTTAGGTTTATTAACTGAAAGATAATAAACCGAGAAGATAATTACAGAAAATAAGCGAGCAGCCCTGCTTACCTGCAGATCATATAAACCTATGATTAATAGGTTTAAGATTATTAGAATACCTGTGCCATACAGCAATGCATTCTGTTTTGCCAAGTATGATGCAATTTTCATTGTAATAAAAATTTGAGGAATTATAATATACAAAAAAATCGCAAAGAATTTCTTTTATTCTAGAAATCAACAATAACACCTATTCCTAGTTGTTGTTTCCATTGTGTGCGTGCTCCTATATCTACTTGTTCACCTGCTGCATTTGCCTCAGTAAGTTTAACATCATTATCATACTTTAATTGCGACCCTAGCTTTGCAACTACAAATGTGTTAACCTTAAAATTAAAGTTTACTTCCCAGTCTATATCAATATTGCCAAAGCTGTTGAGATAATCTGTATAGAGATTTATAGAATTTGTAAGGTCAATATTATCCATCACTCTGGCTTTATAAATACTTGAGAGAAGAATTCCTAACTCATTCCTAAATTTTTCACCCTCTTTTATCAGGTTACCATCATCATCATAAACCGCGGGTTCTACACCAAAAGATCCATTATTTGCTAATTCCTGATCAAGTACCAATGTAGATTTATAAGTAAGTGGTGAAGCATAGACTGATAGATTATCAATACGTTTTCCGTACTCTGCACCCACCCCTAAAAACAAATAACCGGGGGCCATAAATTTTGAAATAGGACTATTTACATCGGGATATTTGTACCCATTAAAATATTGTGTCTGGAAGGATAATTTCGCTGAATAGTACCAGTTTGAGATTGTATCACTCCTATATCCAAAATTAGAAGTAAACTCAAGCATATCTTCAGTTTTACGCACTTCACGCCCTTCCTGACTATTAAGGCCTATTCTGCTTACAAATTTATTATTCCATTTAATCTGCTGATCCAGATAGTTGCGCTCAAGAGAAACTTCGCCTAAACCAGAAATAGAATTACTTCCCCCGGCACTCCAATTAACAAATGCAACCTCACTTACATCTAGCCCTACACGATTTATCCTCGTCCATCGTAACTTGCGTTGATATATTTGTGATTGTTGTATTATCTGATCAATTGAAGTTTCATTTATTGGCAGCGGAAACATTACATGTTGTGCAAACATGTTGATAGTAGTAATGAAGAAAAGGGCTATTAATAATTTTGTTCTTATTTTCAAAACTCTAATCAGATATTTGGATTTTTAATATTCAAATGTTCCAAACTCACTTTTGATGGTAAGCTTTTTTGCTTCAGCCTGTTCTACTCTGCCTATTACCCGAGCATCTATATTAAACGAGTTTGAAATAGCAATTATTTGAGAAGCTATACTTTCATCTACATATAATTCCATTCTGTGACCCATATTAAATACCTGATACATTTCCTTCCAATCTGTACCGCTTTCTTGCTGAATTAACTTGAATAGCGGTGGAATTTGAAAAAGATTGTCTTTGACTATATGTAACTTATTAACAAAGTGTAATATTTTTGTCTGCGCCCCGCCACTGCAATGCACCATCCCGTGAATTTCAATTTTAGTAATATCTGTCAAAATCTTTTTAATAACGGGAGCATATGTGCGCGTAGGCGAAAGAACCAGTTTTCCTGCATTCAGAGTAGATCCTTCAACATTATCGGTTAATTTTTTTGAACCCGAATAGATCAAATCTTCCGGAACAGCAGCGTCATAACTCTCAGGATATTTTTCTGCCAGATACTTTGCAAAAACATCATGTCTTGCAGAGGTAAGTCCATTGCTGCCCATGCCTCCATTATATTCACTCTCATAAGTTGCCTGGCCAAAAGATGCCAAACCTACAATAACGTCGCCTGCTTTTATATTTGCATTATCTATTACCTTTTCTCTCTTAATACGCGCTGTAACAGTAGAGTCTACAATTAAGGTACGCACTAGATCACCCACATCTGCAGTCTCACCACCGGTGCTTTTAATGCTTACACCGTGCTGCTCAAGATCTGTAATAAGCTCTTCAGTACCATTGATTATTGCTGAAATAACTTCACCGGGAATTAGGTTTTTATTTCTGCCTATGGTTGAAGAAAGTAAGATGTTATCTGTGGCTCCCACGCACAACAAATCATCAATATTCATTATAAGCGCGTCCTGAGCAATACCTTTCCACACAGAAAGATCTCCCGTTTCCTTCCAGTACATGTAAGCAAGTGAAGATTTTGTACCCGCTCCATCTGCATGCATAACCAGACAATAATCGTCGTCACCAGTGAGATAATCAGGTATTATTTTACAAAAAGCCTGAGGATAAAGTCCTTTATCTACATTTTTAATCGCATTGTGTACATCTTCTTTCCCGGCTGAAACACCGCGCAATGCATATCTTTTTGAAATTTCCTGACTCATTAAAATTGAATATGCGGTAAAAGTAAGAAATTAATAGGGTATGAAATACTTTAAATTTCTAACCAACTAAATCGTTTAACCTCTAAGCATGAGTTTAGTAGCCAAATCTCTTTACACACTTACATTCCTTCTCCTGTTTTATTTTAGAAAAAGCAACTCGCGATACTTAGGAAGAGGCCACAATTTGTCCTCAATTAGAAGTTCGAGTTTATCACAATGATAGCGTAAAGATGTGAAAAATGGTTTAACATTCTTAGTGTATGCAAAAGCGCGCTTTTCTATATCCAGCTTGTTTGCAACTTTTCTAGCCTCTATCATTTGAGTTATCCCTGTATTTATCGCGGCGATATGACCAGAAATATCTTCGATCAAATTCATTTGCTCTGACGCATGCTTTTTAAAATCTTCCTCGTAGATAGATTTGAGTCCGCGCACATTTTCAATTAGTAAGTTTTGATAACGTATCGCTGTAGGTATAACATGGTTACGCGCAATGTCTCCCAGAACACGACTTTCAATCTGAAGACGCATCGTGTAATCTTCAATTTCTATGTCATATCTGGCTCGTATCTCAACCGCATTCATCACGCCCATCTCTTCATAAAGCCTGATAGTTCTTTTATCAAGCTGAATTTGCAAGGCCTCAGGAGTAGTTTTTGTGTTGCTTAGTTTTCGTTTAGCCGCTTCCTTTTCCCATTCAGCACCATAACCATCTCCTTCAAAACGTATTTTTTTTGATGCCTTTATATATTCACGCAAAATATTAAAGATAGCATCATCTTTTTTCATACCTTTTTTATCAATAAGCGCATCGACTTCGGTTTTAAATTCCTTTAATTGGCGTGCAACAATTGTATTTAAAACCATCATAGGTTTAGCACAATTTGCAGTAGAACCCACAGCTCTGAGTTCAAATTTATTTCCTGTAAACGCAAAAGGCGAAGTACGATTTCTGTCTGTATTATCCTGTAAAATTTCAGGGATCTTACCTACAACATTCAGTTTAAGATCTGTTTTTTCTTCTGGCGAAAGTTTGCCTGAAGTCACTTTTTCCAGTTCAGTAAGTACCTGTGTTAGCTGTTTTCCTATAAAAACCGACATAATTGCCGGTGGTGCTTCATGCGCTCCCAGTCTATAATCATTAGAAACCGAAGCTACCGAAGCTCTAACCAATTGTTCATAATCGTATACCGCCTTTATGGTATTGATAAAAAACGTGAGAAACTGAAGATTTTTCATCGGTGTTGTTCCCGGGCTTAGCAGGTTAACGCCGCTTTCTGTTGCCAGCGACCAGTTATTATGCTTCCCGCTGCCGTTAATTCCCTCAAATGGTTTTTCGTGAAAAAGCACCCTAAAGTTGTGTTTTTCGGCAATTTTATCCATTAAATCCATTATCAGCGAGTTATGATCAACTGCAAGATTTGCCTCTTCAAAAATAGGAGCAAGTTCAAACTGATTAGGAGCTACCTCATTATGTCGTGTTTTAACAGGTATTCCCAGAAGCATACACTCCTGCTCCAGATCTCTCATAAAATTGAGTACCCGGGCCGGTATGGAGCCAAAATAATGATCATTAAGTTGTTGTCCTTTTGCGGGTGCATGACCTAAAAGTGTCTTTCCCGTTTGTGTAATATCTGGGCGAGAAGCGGCCAGTGCAGAATCTATAAGAAAATATTCCTGCTCCCAGCCTAATGTCGCATTTACCTTATTTACAGATTTATCAAAGTATTTTACCACCTGAGTAGCAGCCTCATCTACAGCATTTAGAGCTCTTAATAATGGGGTTTTGTTATCTAGCGCCTCTCCTGTGTATGACACAAAAACAGTGGGAATACAAAGCGTGGTTCCCAGTACAAAGGCAGGTGAGGTAGGATCCCAGGCGGTGTAACCACGTGCTTCAAAGGTGTTGCGTATGCCGCCGTGAGGAAATGATGATGCATCAGGCTCCTGCTGCACAAGTTGACCGCCGCCAAAACGCTCTATCGCTGAACCATCAGGCAAAGTTTCAAAAAAGGCGTCATGCTTTTCGGCGGTTGCTCCCGTTAAGGGTTGAAACCAATGTGTATAATGTGTTGCCCCTTTTGCCAGTGCCCATTGCTTCATAGATGAAGCGATACCATCGGCCATTTTTCGATCAATCTTAGATCCATTTTGTATTGCATCCTCCACCGCAGAAAGTGCATCTGCAGGAAGATGCTGACGCATTGCGGCTTTGTTAAAAACTTTAGTAGCAAAAAGCTCAGAACGTTTACCCTTTTCGGTTACAGAAACAGGTTTACGGCTTAAAACTTCCTTTAATGCATTAAATCTCAATGTTAACATCTTTATTTATTTTTATCAATATGAAAAAAAGATGCTGCAAAAATATATGATTTCGTAATGCACCCCCTAAAATAACCCGGTTTATTAAAAAATAATTTGAATTTTAATCAACACACCCCCTAGTGCATTAGAGTAGGTTTTATAGAAATAGTATATTTACTATTCAAATATCAAAATTTATTAAAAATCAGTTAATATGGGCAAATCAAAATTAGAATACATTTGGCTAGATGGCTACAAGCCAACTTCCAATTTAAGAAGTAAAACCAAGGTTGAAGATGACTTTAGCGGTAAATTAGAAGACTGCCCTACGTGGTCTTTTGATGGGTCTTCAACAAAACAAGCTTTAGGCGGTTCTTCTGATTGCTTGCTAAAGCCAGTTGCAATTTATCCAGATCCAGCTAGAAAAGATGGATTTTTAGTAATGACTGAAGTTCTTAATGCAGATGGAACACCGCATGTTTCTAATGCAAGAGCGACTATTGATGATGATGATAATGATTTCTGGTTCGGTTTTGAACAAGAATATTTCATAATGGATAGAGATACTCAACTTCCTTTAGGCTTTCCTGTAGGAGGATATCCAGGACCACAAGGTATGTATTACTGCTCTGTAGGTGGTAAAAACACACACGGTAGAGCTTTTGTAGAAGAACATGCAGATCTTTGTATTGATGCAGGTTTAAACTTTGAAGGTATTAACCAGGAAGTTGCCAGTGGACAATGGGAATTTCAATTGTTTGCAAAAGGAGCTAAAAAAGCAGGTGACGAAATATGGATCGCAAGATACTTATTACAACGTCTTACTGAAGATTATGGCTATTACATAGAGTTTCACCCAAAACCTGTTAAAGGAGACTGGAATGGTTCTGGTATGCATGCTAACTTCTCTAATACTACATTGCGTACAGCAGGTTCAAAAGATGTTTATGATACCATCTGTGAAGCTTTCCGTCCTGTGGTAAAAGAACATATGGAAGTTTATGGTGAGTATAATGATCAACGTCTTACCGGACTTCATGAAACTGCATCTATAAATGATTTCTCTTATGGAGTATCAGATCGTGGTGCTTCAATACGTATACCACTTCTTGCAAAAGAAAGAGGATGGAAAGGATGGTTAGAAGATCGTCGTCCAGCTTCAAACGGAGATCCTTACAAGATTGCAGGTCGTATTGTTAAAACTGTAAAAGAAGCCGAAGCTAAATTATAATCTTTAATTTTCACAAATACAGAAACCCGCTTTTTATAACTAAAAAGCGGGTTTTTTTTATCAAAAAGCAGGCTTTAAAATCCGGCCGATAGGGTCAAAAATCGGTTATTTTTACACAAAAATCATCCCGATAAATATGCAATAAGCTGCAAAAAGTAGTAAGCCTTTCCATCTGCTTAATTCCATTTTTCTGGGAAGAAATGCCAGTGGCAAAATAATCACTGCAAAACCAATTAACCAGAATATAATAGTAGAAAGAATACTAGGATCAATCACTTTAATGGGTGTTATAATAGCAGTTAAGCCCAAAACCGAAGCAATATTAAAAATGTTTGACCCGATAAGGTTTCCTAAAGAAATTGCTTTTTCCTTTTTTAATGCCGCAATTACAGATGCAGCCAGTTCAGGAACACTCGTTCCTATTGCAATAACAGTAACAGAAATCGCATAATCACTTACACCTACAGAAGATGCCAGTTCTTTTGCTCCTGTAACCAGAAATTCTGAACCAAAATACAGCGCAACAGCACCTATAAGCAGCCATACAATTATCTTAAAATATGATGTTTTTGACAAACCATCATCAATTTCATCATTTTGACCTTCTTCAGTATGTCTGGCTTTTCTGGCCCGTCTTATCAAAAAGTAGAGGTAAACAAAGAGTGCCAGTAAAAGACCTACACCTTCTGACCTGCTAATGAGATGATCATTCTTTAAAATGGGATATAAGGCAAGCGAAAAAATCACCATTACCGGCCAGTTAAATCTAAAGAAATCACGATCTATTCCCAGAGTTGATATTATGGCCGTAATCCCTAAAACCAAACCAATATTTGCGATATTACTTCCTATGACATTTCCCAGAGATATGTCTGAAAATCCGCCTAATGCTGCCTGAAGACTTACCAGAAGTTCTGGTGCAGAAGTAGCAAAAGATACTACGGTAAGACCGATAACCATCTTAGAAATTTTCAGTTTAAAGGAAAGCCCAACTGAAGATCTCACTAGAAATTCTCCGCCTACAACCAGCAAAACAAACCCCAACAATACGTAAAATATACTCATAGATCAAAAATATGGCGCGAAGGTAATAATACATTTCTCATTTACTGCTGATCTCTAGTCGCATTTACCAGTTTTACCGCCTCCACAGCGGCTTTTACGTCATGAACTCTCAATATAGAAGCTCCCTTTTGCAAGGCAATTGTATTTAGTACAGTTGTACCATTAAGGGCTTCGGTTACATCTATATTTAAAGTTTTATAGATGAGTGATTTTCGGGAGAGTCCTATTAAAAGCGGTAATTCAGCAATATGCAAAAGTTCGAGTTTATTCAGCATTTCAAAATTCTGAGTGATATTTTTTGCAAAACCAAAACCCGGATCAAGTATCAAATCTGTAATGCCAAATTCTCTTGCCACTTTCACCCTTTGGCTAAAATAAAAGAGAACTTCTTTTACAAGATTTTCATAATTATTAAGCGCTTTCATGGTTTGCGGCGTTCCTTTCATATGCATTAAAATATATGGAACTTTTAATCTCGCAATGG
>JBALXG010000170.1:0-6215 GCA_036961055.1 Leeuwenhoekiella sp.
CGCTCTACCTATTGTTACTGTAGTCTGCATGCTTACTGTGCCTGTTGTTATGGCAAAAGAAAACTGGAATGACCATGACCGTTCAGGACGTAAAACCGCAATGGCGATGGCAAAAATGTATCTTGATTCCTGTGACGAGAATGCTATTCTATTCACTATTGGTGACAATGATACTTTTGCACTATGGTATGCTCAGGAGATAGAAGGATATCGCAGAGATGTGCGTATTGTAAACACAAGTCTCTTCCAGACCGCCTGGTATATAGATGACATGAAGCGCAAAGCTTATGACAGCGACCCTATTCCCTCTCAACTTACTCATGATAAATATCTTGCAGGAACCAGAGATGCAGTATGGTATGCACCTATAAAACCTAATGATACACTTGACATCAAAACATGGATGAACTGGATTGCCAGTGATGACCCTCGCACAATGCAGGAGTTACAAAGCGGTACTATGATACATTCATTCCCTACTCAAAATGTTAGAATTCCTGTAAATAAGCAGAATGTCTTAAGCAATGGCATAGTGCCAGAAAAAGATGCTGGCGAAATAGTAGACCATATTAATCTGAAAATAAAAGAGGATATTTTATATAAAAACAGGTTATTAATGCTTGATATAATCGCTAATAACGACTGGAAACGGCCTATTTATTTTACTGGCGGAAGTTTTGGCGATGATGATTATCTCTGGATGAAAGATTATCTGCAACTCGATGGTGTTTGCTACAAACTGGTTCCCATTTATACGCCTGTTAATCCCAGAACACCATATGATATGGGACGTATTGACACAGATAAATTCTATAACATCGTCACAAACTGGTATTGGGGCAATAGTGGTAGTCCCGATATTTATCATGACACAGAGACAAGACGTAATGGTATAACCTACAGAGGAAATCTTGCTCGCGGAATAGAAAAACTTATCGATCAAAAAGATTACGCTAAAGCGAAAGACCTGCTGGATCTGGCAATGGAAAAAATGCCTGTTGATGATTTTGAATACTATACACTGCTTGAGCCTTATGTGAACGGTTATTATGCCATAGGTGAAACCGAAAAAGCACGCGCACTATGGAATCAATTAGCTAAAAAATATCAGGAAAAGCTAGATTACTGGAGCACACTGCCACTTGATAAGCAATACAGTTATGCCGAAGATATCATAACAGATATTGAGCGATACAGAAGCCTGGTAGATCTTTTAGTAGCAAATGAAGACAGAGAAATTCTTCCTGAAAAAGCAACTGAATTTAATAGCTATCTGCGCAAATTTGAACATTTTTATAGCAGGGAAGAAGAAATGCCAACTAATGATAGTGATAGTACAGATATGCAATCGCTTATGGAAGATCAACAATCAATACCCATACCAAAAGATAGTATAAAATAATGGCATTTATTGCATTACCGGTAAAAGTCCCTGCAATCATAAAATTGTTTTACAGGAACTATATCTGGGATAAATTTAGAGAAACAGGAAGTGAGAAGGTAATTTACCTAACATTTGATGATGGCCCAATACCTGAAGTCACACCTTGGGTTCTTGACCTGTTAAATGAGTTTAATGCAAAAGCCACTTTTTTTTGTATAGGCGAAAATGTTGTCAGGCATCCGGGAATTTTTAAAAAGGTTTTAGAAAGTGGTAATACAATAGCAAATCACACCTACAATCACCTTAAAGGCTGGGGTACTGAAGCCGAAGAATACGTTGCTAACGTTCTGGAAGCCGAAGAAATTCTAAAAAAATCGGCTCAAATACCCTTAAAATCGACCGTAGAGCAGGTATTTTTAAAACCAAAAATGCTAAGACCGCCTTATGGCAAAATCACAAAAAAACAAGCCAAGCAACTAAAATCTCAAGATTATGAGATTATAATGTATGATGTTATCGCTTATGATTGGGATCATAATATCCCTGCAGAAAAGTGTATAGAAAATATTACACATCATGCAAAACCAGGAAGTATTGTAGTATTTCACGATAGCCTGAAAGCTGAAAGGAATCTAAAAATAGCACTACCAGAAGTACTAAAATACTATAAGAAGAAAGGGTATAAATTTAAGGCGCTTTAACATATTCCTGTATTAAACCTATAAGTGTGTTTGCATCTTGCTCCCCGCTCTGTCGCCATTTCATCTCTCCCTTTTTATAAATCATAAGTGTAGGCAAACCTTTAATACGAAGGGCTTCGGCAAGGTCTGGATTTTTATCTACATCTATTTTAACGACTTTTGCCTTATCACCCAGGGCTGCCGCTACATCGCGTAGAACAGGATGCATAGTAAGAGAAGGTTCGCTCCATTCTGTATAAAAATCGATTAAAACCGGAATTTCTAAATCGATAAGTACTCCAAATTTTGACATATTATGGCCTATTTAGTACCTAAATATAGTATTTCTAGAATAATCGTGGCGATTTTATATGATTTCAGGCAGATTTTAATAGCTCCCAGGCTACTTTATACTTAAATTTTCAGAGAAAACAACGAGATTATCAGTGCCCGAACCTGTAAGACGCTGCACATACAGTTCTACATAATCTCCGGTTTCCAGAGTTACTATCGAGTTTAAAGCAACATTTTGAATAACTACATCACTGTCAATACGCACCACTGCATTAGATTCTGTTATTATAGAACCATTTTTTGCAATAATAAAAGCAAAGAAATTTCCAGCGGCATTTTCAACACGTATAGACAGAGATGCATTTACCTGGAAATCCCGAGTTTTCGTTCCGTCGTAAACTAATCTGTTATTTACAGGAGCATTAAATCGAAATAAACTATTTGCTGTGGTATTATTTGAATTACTTGTGCCCGTAATTTTTACAGCACTATTATTTGACACAGATTGAGCAAAACCTGTAGTAAGAGCCCCATTAAAATAAAAATTAGCGGCTGCGTTATCATCTAATTCAACCGGTATGCCTGGGCAATCTACAGACCAGTCTCTTGTAAAATTAAACCCATTATAAGGTGACACGCCATTAACATATTTACCACCTCCATAAAATACCACATTTTGAAGATCTGCATCACCAGTAATAGTTGATACTCCTGTAACATCAAGCCCCACAGTACCGCCAGCAACGACTTGAGAAAAGCCACTAACTTTACTCACAAGATCAAAATCCCCCGTTAACGTTTCATAAGTCCCGCCATTTGTAGAAAACCAGCCTTGATTATTTAGTAAGAGATTATCAATATTTGTATAAGTAATCCCCGCTGAGTTATAAACATATTGTATGACATTCATAAAAACCAGATTAAATCCAGATATTGTCCCTACGCTACTAGAATTTACGACTACAGCACTTTGAAAAACTAAATTTTCACCGGCTGCTGTAGCATTAAGATTAAAAATAGTCCCACCAGGCGCTGATAAAGTGACATTTCTAATGCTTCCACCTTTAGCACCAGAGAAAACTGTTCCTCCGCTAGCTATTAATTTATCTTCATTTGTATCTACGCCCTCTATGTAAGATCCATTAATATCAATAGGGTTACTTAATGTTATAGCACCGTTTATTTCATAAAGTGTTGAAGAATCAAGTGTGATTTTTCCACCCGCAGCAGCAGGGAAATCTGCTTCACTTTTTACTAACACATAATTCTTACGTTCTATTGCGTCAGTTATTAATTCATTCCACGAAGTATTTGTTGAATTATAGTGATAAAATCTATCTTCATCTAAGTCATATACTAATAATCCCTGGGCGGGACTATTTATATTCAACCGCTCTACTGTTGTCATTCGCGGCGCCAACAATCCCTGAGAGGAAGACTTAACATCTAATATAGCAGAGGGATCTGGTGTTATCGTCCCTATACCTACTTGTGAGTAAAGATTTAATGCAGCAAATAAACAAAAGGTTATAACTATAAGTAATTTCATAGGAGTCTAACAATAATAATCCAGTAAAGCTTTATCAATAAAAACTTCACTATATAAGTAAAACATTAAAATAGTACATTTTATCTATTAAAAACGCATTTAAACGTTAAACTTTTTTATTAAATTTTACTAGTATAATATTATTCCTACACTTATAATTATATTGACTACTAATTTTTATTTTTGAAAGTAAAATTTACTTGGGACTTAATCTATTATGAGAGTTTTCCTTTTTTAAGCTCGATCACAGTTATTTCTGGCCAAATTCCAACCCTGCCTGGATAGCCAAGATAGCCCAATCCCCGATTCACATTTATGTGGCGATTATTTTCAGTATATATTCCAGCCCAATTTTTGTAGCGATATTGAACGGGACTCCATTTTACCCATCCCGGAATTTCGATCCCAAACTGCATTCCATGGGTATGCCCGCTTAATGTAAGCTGGTAATTTTTAGGATCAGACTTAATTTTTTCCTGCCAGTAGGATGGGTCATGACTCATAACAACTTTAAAGTCTTGACTACTTAATCCTTTAGAAGCAATATCAATATCTCCTGCTTTTTTAAAACCGCCCGCTCCCCAGTTCTCAACTCCTACAATCGCAATACGTTCACCATTGCGCTCAAGAATGCGATTCTCATTAAGCAAAAGATCCCAGCCCATTGCTGACTGAAGTTCTTTGAGATCGTCAAGATTTTTCACCTTTTCCGCTTCAGAAGTCCATTCAACATAATCTCCATAATCATGATTCCCTAAAACCGAAAGCACTCCGTCAGGAGCTTTTAAGGTTTGAAAAAGATCTTTCCATTCATGCATTTCGCTCGCTACATTATTTACGAGATCCCCTGTAAAAAGAAGTATATCACTTTTTTGCTGATTGATAAGGTCTACAGCATATGCTACTTTCTTATGATTATCAAAACTTCCGCTATGTATATCACTTACCTGCGTTATACGATACCCATCAAAAGCTTTTGGCAAATCCTCAAAAAACAATTGATACGTGAGAACCCTGTATCTATATTTACCCTTATACATACCATAGATAAGGGAAGCAAAGGGAATTGCTGCAATACCTAAGGCTATAGTGCTTATAAATTTTCGGCGTGACGGTAAATCAAAAGTATTTCCAGCCGAAGCAAACTTAGAATACAGCCCAATAAAAAATCTTACAATATCCTCTCCCAGCATGACTACTATCAAAATAAGCTTAGGGACAAACAGTGCGAGAAAAAATCCGAAAGCGTACATAAGTCTAGGACTAAAGCCCTGTGTACGATCCATAGATGATAATCTATAAATTAAATTGAATAAAACCGCAAGGGATACAATAAGATACAGAGCATGTATCCATTGTAATTTGGTTATTGCCCTGAATGCCTGAAAAGCATAAATGTCTACAACTATGTAAATAATAATAAATATGAACCAGCGCATAGCAAATTTTTAAAAAGCAATATTAATAAACGCGAATGTGCTAAAACTTTATGTAATCTTAATTTTTGACCAAATTTTGACATTAATAGCTTTATTTTTATATGTTTTAAAAATCTATCTTACTTTCTAAAACATATAATTATGAAGCGACGTAACTTTCTAAACCGAAGTATGCTCAGCGGTATTGCTGTAGCAATGGGTCTTATGGTCACAGAAAAAACTAAAGCGGCCACCGCGGTTACAATTAAAAAAAAATCTATGAATCCATTACCTATTGCGATATGCACCTGGCAATTTACTAAGGCTAATGCAGTAGCAGGAGCAGCTCTCGACGCAGGGAAGTCTGCGTTAGATTCAGTTATAGAAGGTGTTGAAGTTGAAGAAGAAAATATTAAAAATACTACTGTAGGTAAAGGCGCATCACCAGACAGAGAAGGCAATGTAACACTCGACGCGTGTGTGATGGATGAAACCGGAAATTGCGGCGCTGTTGTTTGTGTAGAGAATATTACAAATGTTGCCGCTCTGGCTCGCAAAGTTATGGAAGACACCCCCCACGTTATCCTGGCTTCTCGGGGCGCTGAAGAATTTGCATATTCGGCAGGTTTTAAAAAAGAAAACCTTCTCACTCCAGAATCTAAGGAAGCCTGGCAAGAATGGCTTAAAACTTCAGATTACAAGCCACTTATAAATATCGAAAATCACGACACAATAGGCATGCTCGCTATTGATAAAAATGGCAATTTGAGTGGAGCCTGCACAACTTCTGGTTTAGCTTATAAAATGAAAGGACGCGTAGGCGATTCACCTATAATAGGTTCTGGTTTATTTGTAGATAATGAAATAGGAGGCGCCACAGCAACAGGAAT
>JBALXG010000171.1:0-6197 GCA_036961055.1 Leeuwenhoekiella sp.
ATTTAAAAATTCTGGAGCAAATGCTTTCTTTAAAGCATTTTGAATTACACTTTTTGTGTTTTCATCTACTTGCTCACTTCGGGCTGCAGTGCCAAAACCAACACCCTGACCAAAATCTTTTAATTTACGTGCACCTAAATTTGATGTCATTATTATAACAGTATTTCTAAAATCGATTTTACGACCTAAAGAATCTGTAAGATAACCATCATCTAAAACTTGTAGTAACATATTAAAGACATCTGGATGTGCTTTTTCTATCTCATCGAGAAGAATTACTGAGTAGGGCTTTCTACGCACTTTCTCTGTTAATTGGCCACCCTCTTCATAACCTACATATCCCGGAGGTGCTCCTATAAGTCTGGAGACCGCAAATTTCTCCATGTACTCACTCATATCTATACGTATAAGAGCGTTTTCATTATCAAAAAGCTCAGTTGCGAGAACTTTTGCAAGCTGAGTTTTTCCCACGCCCGTCTGACCAAGAAATATAAAGGAACCAATAGGTTTCTGAGGATCTTTCAATCCAGCTCTGTTACGTTGTATCGCTTTAGCTACTTTAGCAACAGCTTCATCCTGTCCTATAACTTTTGATTTGATAGAAGCGGGTAATTCAGCTAGCTTGTTGATTTCAGTCTTTGCAATTCTGTTTACAGGAATTCCTGACATCATTGAAACAACATCTGCAACATTATCTTCTGTTACAATTTCTTTATGCAACTTAGATTCTTCTTCCCATCTGGTTTGAGCAAGAGATAATTCTTTCTCAATATTCTTTTCGTCATCTCTTAACTTGGCTGCCTCTTCATACTTTTGTTTTTTAACAACTGTATTTTTGTGCTCACGCACTTCCTCAAGTTGGCGCTCAAGGTCTAGTATCATTTTAGGAACATCAATATTGATAATATGAACACGAGATCCCGCCTCATCTAAAGCATCTATAGCTTTGTCTGGCAAAAATCTATCGGTCATATATCTATTTGTAAGCTGAACACAGGCTCTAATAGCTTCTGGTGTATAGGTTACATTATGATGATCTTCATATTTATCTTTAATGTTCTCAAGAATTTCAATGGTCTCATCAACTGAAGTAGGCTCAACAATTACTTTTTGAAAACGACGCTCCAGAGCACCATCTTTCTCTATATATTGTCTGTACTCGTCAAGAGTAGTTGCACCTATACATTGTATTTCCCCACGAGCCAGGGCAGGCTTAAACATATTACTTGCATCAAGAGATCCTGTGGCACCGCCGGCACCTACTATTGTGTGAATTTCATCAATAAAAAGAATAATATCATCATTCTTTTCAAGTTCATTCATAACAGCTTTCATTCGCTCCTCAAACTGGCCACGGTATTTTGTGCCAGCGACTAGACTTGCGAGATCAAGTGTTACAACGCGCTTATCAAAAAGAATACGTGATACTTTCCTTTTAATTATGCGAAGGGCTAGTCCTTCTGCGATTGCAGATTTCCCAACGCCGGGTTCACCTATAAGTAGAGGGTTATTTTTCTTACGTCTACTTAAAATCTGTGAAACACGTTCTATTTCCTTTTCACGCCCTACAACAGGGTCAAGTTTGTCTTCTTCAGCCATAGCTGTAAGATCTCTTCCAAAATTGTCAAGAACAGGAGTTTTTGATTTCTTATTGGTTTTATTTCCCGGGGCGTTAAATGGATTCTCTTTATTCGATTCAGCGTTTGAATCGTCCTCACTAAAGGATTCATCCTTTATTGGTTCAATATAATCATCATCACTTGTCATCATAAGCTTAAATTGATCTTTTACGTTATCATAATCTACTTTAAGTTTGTTGAGTAACTTGGTTGTTGGGTCATTCTCGTTACGCAATACACAAAGCAGAAGATGTGCCGTGTTAATAGAAGAACTCTGGAAGAGCTTAGCCTCCAGAAATGTTGTTTTTAAAGCACGCTCAGCCTGCCTGGTAAGGTGAAGATTTTTCTTTTCATTACTGCTTAGGGCAGAACTGGGATTTGCAGGGCTTAATATTTCGACTTTCCTTCTTAAATGATTTAAATCAACATCTAAAGCATGAAGTATATCAATCGCTTTACCGCTACCATCCCTTAGTAAACCTAACATTAAATGCTCAGTTCCTATAAAATCATGCCCTAATCTCAGGGCTTCTTCCTTACTGTAGGCTATTACATCCTTAACTCTTGGTGAAAAATTATCATCCATAAATTTTCTCAATCTTTACTAGGGTTTTTGAAAATAATTTGTCAAAAACCGTTCCGTTACCTTATGTCGTAAGTAAATTGACAAAATTACTTTCATAGTTGCAAAACAATATAAGGATACTTATTAAAAGTAAACTATTATTTATTGTTAATAAAAAGGAATCTTCCCTAATATCAATTTTCCTTAAAACACACCAAAAATGCGTATCTTGCACGTTAGTGTTTTAATTAAAAAAATTAAAAGTTTTTATATATGGCTGAAGGAGAAAAGTTAATTCCTATCAACATTGAAGACGAGATGAAATCAGCCTACATTGATTATTCAATGTCGGTCATCGTGTCACGTGCGCTGCCTGATGTGCGAGACGGTCTTAAACCAGTTCACAGGCGTGTTTTGTTTGGTATGCATGAATTAGGTGTGCGTTCTAATACTGCCCATAAAAAATCTGCCAGGATTGTGGGAGAAGTTTTAGGTAAATATCACCCACATGGTGATACTTCTGTATATGACACTATGGTGCGTATGGCTCAGGAGTGGAGTTTACGATATATGCTTGTAGACGGGCAAGGTAACTTTGGGTCTGTAGATGGTGATAGCCCCGCGGCTATGCGTTATACAGAGGCTAGAATGCGTAAGATTTCTGAAGAGATGCTTGCAGACATCGATAAGGATACTGTTGATCATCAACTCAATTTTGATGATACCCTGAGGGAACCTACAGTTTTACCTACACGTATTCCCGGGTTGCTTGTAAATGGAGCTTCAGGTATCGCAGTAGGAATGGCTACAAATATGCCGCCTCACAATCTTACTGAGGTAATTGACGGTATTACGGCTTATATAGAAAATAGCGATATCGATATTGATGGATTGATGGAATTTATTAAAGCTCCTGATTTTCCTACCGGAGGAACGATATATGGATATGATGGTGTACGCGAGGCTTTTAAAACTGGTAGAGGGCGTATTGTTATACGTGCTAAAGCTAGGGTTGAAGAGGTCAAGGGAAGGGAATGTATAATTGTATCTGAAATTCCTTATCAAGTGAATAAGGCTGATATGATTAAAAAAACAGCCGATCTTGTAAATGATAAGAAAATTGACGGTATATCTTCTATACGGGATGAGTCTAACAGAAATGGAATGCGTATCGTTTATGTTTTAAAACGAGATGCCATTCCTAATATCGTTCTCAATACGTTATATAAATTTACAGCACTTCAATCATCCTTTAGTGTTAACAACATCGCACTCGTAAAAGGACGTCCGCAAATGTTGAATGTGAAAGAAATGATTCATCATTTTGTTGAGCATAGACATGAGGTAGTTGTTAGACGTACGCAGTTCGAACTTAAAAAAGCTGAAGATCGCGCACATATATTAGAAGGTCTTATTATTGCTTCAGATAATATTGATGAGGTTATAGCGCTTATTAGAGCAAGTAGTAATGCAGATGAGGCGCGCACCAAATTGATGGAGCGTTTTGAACTCAGTGAATTGCAGGCCAAGGCTATTGTTGAGATGCGTTTGCGTCAACTTACAGGTCTCGAGCAAGATAAGCTTAGAGCAGAATACGATGATCTAATTAAAACAATAGAAGATCTTAAGGATATTCTTGACAAAAAGGAGCGTCGCATGCAAATCATTAAAGATGAACTTCTTGAGGTTAAAGCTAAATATGGTGATGAGCGTCGTACAGATATAGAATATGCAGGAGGTGATGTTTCTATCACAGATCTTATTCCAGATGAAAAGGTTGTTCTTACCATTTCACATGCAGGTTATATAAAAAGGACTTCCCTTGATGAGTATAAAACACAAAATAGAGGAGGAGTAGGTCAAAAAGCATCTACTACACGTAATGAAGATTTCTTAGAACATCTTTTTGTAGGTACAAATCATCAATATATGATGTTCTTTACACAAAAGGGGAAATGTTTCTGGATGCGTGTTTATGAAATTCCTGAAGGAAGCAAAACTTCTAAAGGTAGAGCAATTCAGAATTTAATTAGTATAGAACAAGATGATAAAGTGCAGGCATTTATTTGTACTAATGATCTTAAAGACGAAGAATATATCAATAGTCATTTTGTCATAATGGCGACAAAAAAGGGGCAAGTAAAGAAAACTTCCCTAGAGCAATATTCACGTCCGCGTACAAATGGTATTAATGCGATTACCATACGTGAAGGTGATGAATTGCTATCTGCAAAACTTACAAATGGTAACAGTCAGGTAATGCTTGCGGTAAAATCTGGTAAAGCAATTCGCTTTGAAGAAAGTAAAACAAGACCTATGGGCAGGGGTGCTTCTGGTGTACGTGGCATAACTCTTGCAGATGACAATGATGAAGTTATAGGAATGGTGGCAGTTAATGATGCTGAATCAAATATACTTGTAGTTTCTGAAAATGGTTATGGTAAGCGTAGTTTAGTAGATGACTACAGAATAACTAATAGAGGAGGTAAAGGAGTTAAAACCATTTCTGTAACTAGTAAAACAGGTGGTCTGGTTGCTATTAATAATGTGACTAATGAGGATGATTTAATGATAATCAACAAGTCTGGTATTGCTATTAGACTGGGTGTTGCAGATTTAAGAGTTATGGGTAGAGCTACTCAAGGCGTAAAATTAATCAACCTTAAAAACGGAGATTCAATAGCGGCGGTTGCAAAAGTAAAACATGATGAAGATGCTATTGAGGATCTTGATGATGACACAATTGTAGATACAGACTCAAAACCAACAAATGAAAATCAAACTTCTTCCGATGAAGAAGAATAAATATTAAAATCAAATCTAAACTTTATAAACACTATGAAAACTAAATTTTTATTAACCCTAACGCTTTCGTTTTCGGCGGTAATATTTGCCCAGAAAAAAGAGCTTAGAACTGTAGAAAAATCAATTAAATCAGGAAGTTTTGCTGAAGCAAAAACTGAGCTAACATCTTTAGAAGGCATGATGGGTGCCATGGATGAAGATCAAAAAGAACAATATTATTTTCTTAAAGGTCAGGCATATTTAGGTGCAGAAGATAACAAGGATGCAAAGAGTATAGAAACAGCATTAGAAGCTTTTACTGAAGTAAGTGCACATAATGATGGAAAAAAGTATGGTGATGAGGCTGCACAATTTAAAGCTCAGGCCATGAATGCTATGATAAGCAGTGCTGTAGATGATCAAAATGCCGAAAAATATGATTCAGCAGCTTCAAAACTGTATAATCTATATAAAATGAGTCCTAAGGATACTGTTTATCTTTACTATGCTGCTTCAAATGCGGTAAATGGACAGGATTATGATACTGCACTAGATTATTATAACCAACTGAAGGATTTAGGTTATCGTGGTGTTGAAACAAAATATACTGCGACAAATAAAGAATCTGGAGAAACTGAGGAATATGCTACTGCAGATCAAAGAGATTTATTTGTAAAAGCAGGAACACATGTTAAACCGGAAACTGTAAAAACTCCACCTAAAAGTGCTGAAATCGCTAAAAATATAGCACTTATCTACATTAGCCAGGATAAGAATGACGAAGCACTTGCTGCAATGGCAGATGCTCGTGCAGAAAATCCAGATGACGACACCTTATTAAGATCTGAAGCTGATATTTATCTTAAAATGGGAATGAATGATAAGTATGAAGAAGCGATGCAAAAGATCATTGCAAAAGATCCTAATAATGCAGAATTGTATTACAATTTAGGAGTAGGTGCAGCTCAAAGTGATAATACTGAAAAGGCTAAAGAATATTATACCAAAGCTCTTGAAATAGATCCAAACTTTGCTTCAGCAAATCTAAATATGGCAGCTGCAATATTAGAAAAGGATAAAGAGTATATAGACGAAATGAATGGTCTTGGTAACAGTAATGCAGATAACAAGCGTTATGATGCTTTAAAATCACAAAGAATGGATCTTTATCGTAACTCTATTCCATATTTAGAGAAAGCTGTAGAGGCTAATCCTAAAAATATTGAAGC
>JBALXG010000172.1:0-6191 GCA_036961055.1 Leeuwenhoekiella sp.
AAGCGGCAATCTCAAGTTTGAATATAATTATTACAATCAGAAAAAAGAGGGTATTCAGAAAAGTTGGTATAAAACTGGAGAACCTTTTTATGTATACAATTACAAAAATGATCGCCAAGAAGGAATGCAACAAGCCTGGCGAATAAACGGAAGTTTATATCGAAACTTTGAAGCGAGAAACGGTAGTAGATACGGTCTGCAAAAATCAATATCCTGTACTGAGCTTTCCAACGAGGTAGTAATCAATTCAAGGCTTTAATGAAATTTATACCTATTAAAATCAACGCAATAAACTTTAAAATAAAACTATGAAAACAAAATCAATATTATTACCCTATTCAATACCTACTTTAATAGGTTTTATGGTATTCACCTTCATTTCTTGTAGCAGTGACGATTCCAGCCTTCAAGAAGAAGAAGTTGTAACTGAACTACACGCTGCTTTCGCGGCATTTAATACCGAAGCGGTAACTATCTATTTAGATGGATCGGATGTGGTAGTAGAAACTACAGGACTGCCAAATCACGAAACGGTCTATTGGGGGGAGGGTCAACCACTTTATAGAGAAGAGCCGGATGTAGATTTAACTCCTTCGATTATGTCCAGCAATAACAATGCAACAACTATTACTGTGGATGCAACTCCAAATTTAACTGGGAGTACTGTCTCTACACAGTTAAATACAATTGGAATTGCTGTTAGCGGCGCCTCAATATTTAATGACCAGGAAGGTGGTGGCGCATTAGACCAGGCGGCGGCCAGTTTAGATTGGACGGGAGCACATATAGGTCCGGGTGTTTATCACTATCATTTGGAACCAAAAGCTTTTACGGATGATGATGATAAGTTAGTGGGAATTTTACTGGATGGTGTATTTCTATATGGGAGAAAATGTAATTCAACAGGTACATACCCTACAGACTTGGACGCTTCCGGAGGTCACACAGCCACCACACAATATACTGAGGGGGAAGAAGAATACCATTATCATATAATTAATGAATTGTTTTCAAACACAGGGTCTTATCTAGCATTCGCTGGTCCTTATCAAGGGTATTAATCTTTTTTTATGAAACCATATACAGTACTATTCATCACATTCTTTTTATGCGCAGGGTGCGGTGAATCTTTATGGGATAAAAAGACGGACAGTGCTGCTATTGTTAAGGAAAGGTCTATTGCTATTGATACTGTTGAGGTATTAAAAGAGGCATTGATTCTTAATCAACTTGAAGGGAAATGGTATTATAACAATAAACCTTTTAATGGGTATTCGTTGAAATTTCATTCAAATGATAGCTTGGGCGAACGACTTGGATATTACAATGGGAAAAGGGAAGGTATTGCTAAAAAATGGTCAGAAAATGGGGTGCTTCGCGTAGAATCTTATTACAAACAAAACCGCTTGGATAGTGTTTACAAAACTTGGTGGGAAAATGGGGCATTAGCCTCACAATCCAATTATGTAAACGGCGTAAAACAAGGTTTTGAAAAAGAGTGGTACCCAACGGGACAGCTAGCTAAAGAAAGGCGACTTGTTGATGGCAATGAAAATGGCTTACAGAAAGCCTGGTTGCAAAATGGAAAATTATATATTAATTACGAAGCTAAAAACGGACGTATTTTTGGAATGCGCAGAGCAAATTCGTGCTATAAATTGGAAGATGAAAAAGTTATTAGAGATAAAAAGATATAGTCCTGTCATCTTACTATTTGTAATCTGTATGGGATGTAAAAATGAAATTAAAAAGGAAAACATTGATGTCGCTGAAACCAGTAGAACGGAACACCTACCCTATTATAACGACGAATCGTTTACTCCCAATTGGTTAGTTCCGGCTTCTCAGGAAGAAAAGGATTTTCATAAAATTCCAGATTTTAAATTGATTAATCAGTTGGGTGATACAATTACACAGAAGACTTTTGAAAATAAAATCTATGTCACCGATTTCTTCTTTACCATTTGCCCCGGAATTTGTCCGCAGTTGGCCGAAAGTATGATTAAGATACAAGAAGAATTTAAAAATGATTCGGATATACTTCTGCTATCGCATTCCGTAATGCCATCAAAAGATTCGGTTCCCGTTTTAAAAGAATATGCTGAAAGCCATGGTGCAATAGATAACAAATGGCATCTGGTAACCGGTGATAAAGAAGAAATTTATTCATTGGGAAGGGATCAATATTTTGTTGAAAATGATTTGGGGGTTCCAAAAAGCATAGATGATTTTCTGCACACAGAAAACTTTTTGCTCATTGATAAGAAGAAACATATTAGAGGAATTTATAACGGATTAAACAGAGCTTCAATTGCCCAATTGATTACAGATGTCAAGACGTTGAAAGCTGAAAATTAATTTTTAAGTTACTTGTTTTTAAAGGCTTTTATCATTTTGAGCTTTAATGTATAAGCTTTGCCTGCCACATTTTCAACTTTTAAACTACAATTGTTTGTTTCTTTATGCCTTCGAAGAGACTTTCAATAACAGCTCCTTAAAAAACTGCGTAAATCATTTTTTAGGCATAGTTTTCAAAGGAAATCGAATTATAAGTAGTCAATACAGTTTTAAAAAAGGTATATTCTGGCAACTTATGTATAATATCAAAAATTTAATTAACCAGTCTAAATCTGTCAATAACTCTGAACCTAAGATGTTTAATATTACTTATAGGTTACCATACATTAAGAAGTCTAAAAAATTAAATCGATCTTTTACTTGAAAAATTAATTTTTAAAAAACTCTAGTAATTAAAACTCTTTTTTTAAGTAAGCACTTAGCGCAGAAATGAATGCGCAATATTCATTAAATTTTCGCTTCCGCAATAAAAAGGAACGCGCTGGTGAAGCTGGGTGGGCTGTAGATCAAGAATTCTATCGAGTCCATTGCTACATACTCCTCCTGCTTGCTCAGTAATAAATGCTATAGGATTGCATTCGTAAAGAAGACGTAATTTCCCTTCTGGTGCGGTAGTACCCTGAGGATAAAAATAAATGCCTCCCAAGAGCATATTCCTATGAAAATCGGCTACTAGCGAGCCTGTATAACGTGATGTAAAGGGGCGACCTTCAGCTTCATTTATTTCCTGCATCCAGCGAATCAGTTTTTTCACACCATCAGGAAAGTGGATATAGTTACCCTCATTAACAGAATATATTTTACCTACTTTAGGAATTTGAATGTTAGGATGTGATAAGAAGAATGATCCTATACCAGGATCAAAGGTAAAGCCGTTAACCCCATTGCCAGAGGTGTACA
The DNA here is from genome assembly GCA_036961055.1 of Leeuwenhoekiella sp. GTDB lineage: Bacteria > Bacteroidota > Bacteroidia > Flavobacteriales > Flavobacteriaceae > Leeuwenhoekiella. Next base: position 3,259 of record JBALXG010000172.1, read on the forward strand.
CCAAAATTGTTGAAGTCCCATAAATTAAATAGCCCGCAGCAACCTGTTGATTACCGGGTTGAAGAAAATCTTCTAAAATGGCAGGTGTGCCCAATTGAGAAATTCTTCTATAAATACTAAAAATTGTTCCTACTGTTATGTCAACATCGATGTTAGAAGAACCATCTAACGGGTCTATGAGTACTACATATTTGGCATTTTTATGCTTAGCCTCATCAAAAACCATAAAATCCTCTTCTTCTTCTGAAGCTATACCACAAATTTCTCCGCGACTTTTTAAGGTGCTGATGAAAACATCATTAGCCATTACATCAAGTTTTGCCTGTTCTTCGCCCTGCACATTTTTATGTCCCATTTTGCCTATAATTTCAGATAAGCCAGCTTTGTTAATGGCCTGATTAACCATTTTGCCCGCAAGCCGTATTGAACTTAAAAGCGCGCTTAATTCACCTTTAGCATAGGGAAAGTCCTTTTGATTGTTGATAATAAATTCGCCTAATGTGATGTGTCTTTCCATGGTAATTATCTTAGTTTATTTTTCCAGTTTTCAAATCGTTCTAAAGTCTTTGGATCTGTTGGAGGGTAGAGTCCTCTTATGCTTACTCCTTTTTTTACTTCTTCCATTACAAAATCTTCAAATTGAGTCATTGCAAGGCATTCTGTTGCCAATTCTTCAATGAGATGTTGAGGAATTACTATAACACCATCAGCATCTCCCACTAATAAATCTCCAGGGAAAACTGCAACATCACCGCAAGCTATAGGTTCATTGATGCCTATTGCCTGATGAAGCGTCAGGTTTGTAGGTGCAGATGGTCTGTTGTGATATGTGGGAAAATTCAATAATGCTATTTCTTCACTATCTCTAAAACCTCCATCGGTAACTGTTCCTGCACACCCACGCATCATTAATCTGGTAATAAGTATAGAACCAGCAGATGCGGCCCGCGCATCTTTGCGACTATCAATCACCAAGACAGAGTCTGCAGGACATGTTTCAATAGCGACCCGCTGGGGATGATCCTGATTTTTAAATACTTCTATGCTATTTAAATCTTCCCGGGCAGGTATATATCTTAGGGTAAAGGCTATACCTATTAATCTTTTTCCAGACGTATGCAGAGGCTTTACATTCTGAATACATTGATTTTTTAAACCCTTTTTAAATAGGGCAGTGGCCAAAGTCGCAGTACTTATGGTTTTAAAATTTTCTTGATAATTTCTTGTTTGTTTAATCATATTTAGATGAGTTTTAAAAGAAATCAGCAGTTTATAGTCTAATTTTTTGGTTAATGAGTAAATATACATATATTTGGTAAACCAAATTGGTAAACCAATAATTATGATTAAAATTAATGCTTATTTAATTCTTTTCCTTTCTTGTTTTATTTCTTGTGCACAGCAAAATACAGGTAAGTCGGAAACATTGGTCTCAAATTTAGAAGAATTTAATGCCATAGTAAGTGATGCCAGACCAGGTAGTGTAGTAATTATGGCAAATGGTGTGTGGGAAAATGTTCAGCTTGTGTTTAAAGGTGAAGGAACCGAAAAAAAACCCATTATTCTAAAGGCAGAAAAACCGGGAGGTGTTACTATAGTGGGAACTTCATCTCTTAAATTAGGGGGAAATTATCTTGAAGTACAAGATTTATACTTTACAAAGGGTCATACCCCGGATAAAGCGGTTATTCAATTTAAAATCAATGATGACCTAATTGCTAACAATTCAAGAGTAACCAATTGTGTCATTGAAAATTTTACGCAGCCGGACAGGGATATCAGTGATCATTGGGTTGAGTTTTGGGGGCGCAACAATACATTAGATCATTGTTTTATTGCCGGCAAATCAAATACAGGTCCTACTATTCGTGTTTTTCTTAAGGGTAATGAGCATGTAAATAACCATCATCAGATTATAAACAATTACTTCGGACCGCGTCCCAGAAAAGGAGGGCCACATGGAGAAACGTTACAGATAGGCGATAGTTATACTTCAATGACACCCTCATATACTAATGTTTCTCACAATCTTTTTGATCGTTGTAATGGAGAGGTGGAAATAATTTCTAGTAAGTCTAATTTTAATACATTTTCAAACAATGTGTTTTTTGAATCTGAGGGCTCTTTAGTCTTACGTCACGGAAATTATGCAACAATTGATGCGAATATATTTATAGGAAATGAAAATTCGGCAAATATTGGTGGGATTAGAGTTATAAATACAGGGCACTGGATCACAAATAATTATTTCTACAAATTAAAAGGAAAAGAATTTAGAGCTCCACTAGCGGTAATGAACGGTATTCCAAAATCCCCACTTAATCGTTATAATCAGGTGACCGATGTGGTTGTCGCCTATAATTCCTGGATAGATTGTGACACACCTTGGCATTTTGGTGTGGGTTCAAATATTGAGCAACGCGAGGTTTTACCGGCTTCGGAAATTCGCTCGGCGCGTGCAGAGCGTATGTTATTGGCTAATAATCTTATTTATAACGAAAAAATAATGCCGGTTATAAAACAATTTGATTCCATAGATGGTATTCAGTTTAAAAATAATTATTTGGGTGGAAAAGCTGAAAATCTTCAAAATATTCCTGGAATTAAAGCCAGCACTACAACGATTGCAGAGAAAGATAAATTTTTATACGTACCTGAACATAAACTAGATACTGTTTATAATGGATTTGATTTTGAAACCATTTCAACCGATTTGTTTGGTAATTCTCGTGAAAAAGAAAAGCGTGTCGGTGCAATTGTGAGCACTTCGCAGAAAGATGAGCCTTTTGTGGATTTTTCAAGGTATGGAGCAAATTGGTTTTCGCCTGAAAAAGAAAAACAAGATAGGGAGCCAATTTCCATAGCAGATGAACAAGAACTAATGGAAGCCTTAAAGAATGCGCAGGCAGGATCAGTATTTATTTTAGAAAGTG
>JBALXG010000173.1:0-6180 GCA_036961055.1 Leeuwenhoekiella sp.
CTTGCTGTATCGCCATCCATTTTGCCTGTTTTCCTACCCCGCTATTTGAATCACCATCTTCTGCAGAATTGTCAACTATTTCCTGTATATCATTTTTTACTTTACTGTAATCAGGCATTTTCTTCTCTATTTTAGAAAAGAATTCATCTAGCGAACTTTTAATAATTCCCGGGCTAAAATCTTTCTTAAAATCCTTACGAATACTTTCTATTGTATCCTGAGCTACGTTTTTCATTTGTGTTTCTGCAGAAGATGCAAACATTTTTTTAACCGCTTCCCCTGAAGCACGCAAACCCGCAGTTGCCGTATTAATAAGACCACCTACAAGTGTGCTTACTACCCTACTTTCCAGATAAAAAAGAAGAATAAAAAAGGTTGCCCAAATCACAAGACCCAACGTAATGCTTATAACTGAACTAGTAATTAAACTCAAATTTATAGCCAGCGACGTAGCACCAAAAAGTGATATAGCGAGTGTAATAGTACTCCATAAACCAAAGCTGGTAGTTATCATAGTTCCCGTAGACATACCGGCACTTTCATCGCTATCATCATCACCCAGGTGATAATTACTTTTTATAAATTTTTCTCTTACATCGCCTATAGCCGTAATACCTAAAGCAATTGATAAAGCAGTCAAGATGAACTGAAAGCCTAGTGCCAGAATTACACCTGCAATGACAGCTATGAAAAACTGAGGTGTTACGATGGAGTCTGTATATACATCAATATCTCTATTTTGAGCCTGCCCTGCTACAGATATTAATGAGACAAACATTAAAGTTAGTGTGTGTTTTTTCATTTTTAAATTTTTAGTTGGTGTAAAATTTATTATATATATTAATAATTATTAAAATTAATCTAATTAAATTATTTAAAATGATAATGTGAATAAATTAAGAATAAGTAAATTAGGGTCTTTTCCCGCAATCTTTTAAAAGGGTTAATTTTGAAAAAAAATTAGATGCATGAAACAGTATCATGATTTGCTGAAGCACATTTTAGAAAATGGAATTCAGAAAGGAGATCGTACAGGAACCGGAACTTTAAGTGTTTTTGGCTATCAAATGCGATTTGATTTAAGTGAAGGTTTCCCGATGGTAACCACTAAAAAACTGCACTTAAAATCTATAGTACACGAACTGTTGTGGTTTTTAAAAGGAGATACTAACATAGGTTATCTACAGGAAAATGGCGTGCGCATCTGGAATGAATGGGCAGATGAAAATGGTGATCTGGGTCCGGTTTATGGCCACCAGTGGCGCAACTGGAACAATGAGGAAATAGATCAAATTAAAGAAGTGATAAACACTTTAAAAACCAATCCTAATAGTAGAAGAATGCTTGTGACCGCATGGAACCCAAGCGTTTTGCCAGACACATCTGTTTCATTTGCAGATAATGTGGGCAATAATAAAGCAGCTCTACCACCTTGTCATGCTTTTTTTCAGTTTTATGTAGCTCCAGCAGATCCTAATAAACCAGATAGTAAACCCAAACTTTCTTGCCAACTCTATCAACGTAGTGCAGATGTGTTTCTAGGCGTCCCATTTAATATTGCTTCTTATGCATTACTTACGCTAATGATCGCTCAGGTTTGCGATTACGATGCAGGAGATTTCGTACACGCTTTTGGCGATACCCATATTTACAACAATCATATCGAGCAGGTTAACCTACAATTATCCCGAGAAATTCGTATATTGCCCACAATTAAAATTAATCCTGAAATAAAAGATATCTTCAGTTTTAAGTTTGATGATTTTAAATTAGAAAATTACGATCCTCATCCACATATAAAAGGTGCGGTCGCGATTTAAACCCCAAATTATTAATATGAAAAAATTAGTATTTGCCATTATCGTAATGATGGCAGCCTCAACTTATGCACAGGAAGGCGTTTCTATGAAAGGAAATACCCTCACAGTATCAGACGTTGCACCAGTTTGGCCAGGTTGTTCTGGTACTGCCGCCGAAAAAAAATCATGCTTTAAACAACAACTAGCGAAGCACATAGGCGCAAATTTTAAATTCCCTAAGGGCTATAAGCAAGGTACAGTTAAAGAAAAAGTGATTGTTAAATTTGTAATAGATAAGCAAGGTGAACCTGTAATAAAAAGTGTGACAGGTGGTACAAAAGCATTGCAGGAAGAAGCTAAAAGAAATATCTCCCTTATCCCAAAAATGACTCCTGGAAATGCAGGAGGTGTTCCTAAAGAAATTAAATACACAGTTCCTTTTACCTTTTAACTCGCCCTTAACGCTTGTAAACGTGGCTAAAAGCAATAAAATTGTAAATTTGAGTATATCCCAAAAGGTTATACTCTTTTTTTATGATTACTACAGCTACACGTCAATTGTTAGAGTTTTTTACCGAGACCCGCGCTCAATCTGAAATTATTTGTAACCCATTACAAATTGAAGATTACGTAGTGCAACCTATTGTAGATGTCTCACCACCTAAATGGCATCTGGGTCATACAACCTGGTTTTTTGAAGAGTTTATTTTAAAACCTCATAAAACCGGATATAGATTATTTGACGATCATTTTGCATTTGTTTTTAACAGCTATTATGAGAGTGTGGGTGCACGTGTTGTACGTACAGACAGAGGTAATCTTTCCCGCCCTACTGTAGAGCAGGTTTATGCTTACAGAAAATATGTTACCGAAAATATTGCAGATATGATGCAGGATGATATTTCTGAGGAAATTGAATCTTTAGTGGAAATAGGCATTCATCATGAAAAGCAACATCAGGAACTTTTACTCACAGATATAAAATATATTTTAGGCAATAATCCACTTTTGCCTGTTTATAATTCAAAATTCATAGAGTCAAAAAAAGAATCGCAACCTCAGGAATGGATAAATATTGAATCCGGAATTTATGAAATAGGTCATACAGGAGAAGGCTTTTCGTATGACAATGAATTTGGCAGACATAAAGTTTATCTGAATGATTTTTCTATTTCTAATAAACTTGTTACAAATGGTGAATTTTTAGAATTTATAGAAGATGGCGGTTACAAAAAAGTACTTCTTTGGCATGCTGAAGGCTGGGACTGGGTACAGAATAATAATATAAAAAACCCCTTATATTGGCATAAAATCGACCAAAAATGGCACAATTATACCTTTGGCGGTTTAAAGCCGCTTGATTCTGAAATGCCGGTCGCTCATATTTCTTATTATGAAGCTTTTGCCTTTGCACAATGGAAAGGTCTACGCTTGCCTACAGAATTTGAATGGGAAGTTGCTCAGTCATATTTTAACTGGGGACAGCGCTGGGAATGGACAGAAAGTGCTTACCTCCCCTATCCCGGTTACACTAAAGTTGACGGCGCTCTGGGAGAATACAATGGCAAATTTATGGTAAGTCAAAAAACCTTACGCGGCGGTTCAGTAGCCACCTCAAATAAACATACCCGTCCCACATATCGCAATTTTTTTCACCCACAACTACGCTGGCAATTTACTGGCTTGCGATTAGCCAAATAACCAGCTCATGAAACTTGAACCTAAAGCTAAATTCTTAAGCGAATTTCAGGAAGAAGTGTATGAAGGTCTCACTTCATTCCCTAAATATTTATCATCAAAATATTTCTATGATAAAAAAGGTGACAAATTATTTCAACAAATTATGGAGCTGCCAGAGTATTATCTTACTGGTTGTGAATATTCCATTTTATCTCATTATGCCGAAGAAATAACTGCCTTTTTTACATCAAAAACCGGTTTTGACCTTATAGAATTGGGTGCAGGCGACGGCAAAAAAACTAAAATCCTTCTGGAGCAATTAATGAAAGAAGGACATAACTTTAGCTATAAACCCATAGATATAAGTGAAAATGTTTTAAATGAACTAGAAAAATCAGTTAATGAAAAATGGCCAGATCTTGATATAGAAATTCAGCAGGGAACTTACTTTAAAATTCTTGAAAAAATTGCTTTATACAACCTACGCAAGAAAGTGATTCTTGTTTTAGGTTCTAATATTGGCAATCTTTCTCACCCTGAAGCCATTAACTTTTTGCGTAATATTCAGGAAACCATGCATCATGGCGATCTTCTTTTTCTAGGAGTAGATCAGAAAAAAGATCCTAATACTATTTTAAAAGCCTACAACGATTCAAGCAAAGTAACAGAGGCTTTTAATAAAAATCTTCTTTACAGAATCAATGAAGATATGGAAGCTAATTTTGATCCGGAAAATTTTCTGCACTGGCCTACGTACAACCCTGAAACCGGAACAACGACAAGCTATCTCGTAAGCACCATTGAACAACAGGTGCATATTAATGCGCTCAACCTAAGCATCAACTTTGATAAATGGGAAAGTATTCAAACCGAAATTTCTCAAAAGTATGATGACGCCACCATAACATGGCTTGCAGAAGAAGCTGGTTTATTAATGGTTACACAATTTGAAGATGATAAATCATACTTCAAAGATTATATATTTAAAAAGAAATAATATGAAAGCTACCTGGAAAGATCAAATAATCGCCCAAAGTGATAACACCATTCAAGTTGAAGGTAATCATTACTTTCCGCCAAACTCTGTAGATCAACAATTCTTAAAAAAAAGTGACACGCATACAATGTGTCCCTGGAAGGGAGAAGCGAGTTACTACTCTTTAAAGGTCAACAATAATGAGCTTAATGATGCTGCCTGGTATTATCCCAGCGCAAGCGATAAAGCAAAGAATATAGAAAATTATATAGCTTTCTGGAAAGAAGTCAAGGTTGTAGAATAACCCTGACTCAATCCCAAAGATATTTTCTTTTTATAATTCTAGTACGCAGTTTTCAGATGCCGAAAAATCATTCCATATAAATCCATCTGCATCAGCTTCATTTGCCCAGACGCCGTCAATTATATAACGAAATTCATATGATTTATCTGCAGGTATATTTATTGCTTTCTTAAATATTCCGTTTTTTTGCTTTTTAAGCTCTTCCTTTTCCCAGTTATTAAAATCACCGGCGACAGCAACTTTTTCTGCTTCTTTTGCAGGTACGGCAAAGGTTACTTTGCAAATAGGTTTGGCCTTTAAAAATTGTTTTGTAATAGACATGTTGGATTTGTTTTTATTATTACGCCCCAAATGTAATGATGGAAATAATTAAAATCCAATAAATCAACATTTTAGATTTATTTTTTCGGAAAATCAATTCTTTTAAGAGACAATTACGTAAAAATTAAACACGAAAACGTTTTAATTTTATTTATTCATATAATTATGACTAATTCTTTTGACAAAAAGCATTCAATATAATGCTAAATTATCTCTAAAAGACGTTCAAAATCGTCATTTGTATTAAAATAATGGAAACTTACGCGAAGACCAGAACCTCTTGGCGAGCAGATAATTTTATGTTCCCTAAGCCTGGCAAAAAGCTTTTCATCACCTTTAATATTAAAAATGGATGAATGCTGTTTCCGGTTTAAAACATCATTTTCCAGCAATCCTTTTTCAGCGAAAGCAGACATCGCCTTTTCTCTTAGCTCTTTTACTTTCGTTTCGATAGTAGAAATTCCTACTTCATCAATTAACCTGATCGCGGCATCTAAACTGCCAAAAGCTAAAGTGTCCTGGTGGCCAGGTTCAAATTTACCTATAAAACTATTTTCAGCTTTATATTTTCCGCTTATAGAATTAAAACCAATAGTTTTTGCAAAAACCCGCTCTTCAACATTCTGCTTAAACAGAAAAAAACCATTGCCATAGCCAGCATTCATCCACTTGTAAGTGCTCGCTCCCAGAACATCTATACCAGAATTTTCAAAATCAAAAGCAGCGACGCCACAATACTGTGTCCCGTCTGCAATTATAAGAAGATCAGGAAAAGATGCTTTTATTTCTTTTAAAAAATTAAAATCAATCTGAATACCATTTATATACTGCACAAGGCTTAAAGCCAAAACATCTGGTTTTTCCTTTTCAATTTGACTTAAAATATTATCCTCCAGATTTGCATCAATATTGGCATAAGTGACCTTAAAATCGCGCGCTTTTACCGCCCAGTTAATAGAAGGATAATCCTGCTCAAGTAATAAGAATTTAGTCCCCGCAGGCAATCCCTCAAGCAAAATATTAAAGCCGAAAGAAAAGTTAGGAAGCAATGCAACGCGCCCTGCATTACAATTAAAAAAGCGACCTACAGTTTCACGTAC
>JBALXG010000174.1:0-6180 GCA_036961055.1 Leeuwenhoekiella sp.
CTTGCACCTATTTTTAAAATCCCTTCAGTACGATCAATAAGCGCGTTAAGATCAAACTGAAGAGCCTTGTAATTATCAAAAATTACTTTAGTATGCTTTAAAAGAACTAAACCTGCATTTGTGAGACTGATGCGGTTTCCCTGTCTTTCAAAAAGTTTCTGGCTAAGGGTATTTTCAATTTGCTGGATATGGCGGGTAACGGCAGGCTGAGTAATATTAAGTTCTTCAGCGGCTTTAGAAAAACTAAGCCGGCTGGCTACTGTATAAAATACTTTTAATTTATAATCAAACATTATAAACAAAAGTAATACTAAATATGTCAAATCAAAAAATCATAAACTGCTAAAATTAGCATTAAAAAGAGCGATTTTTGATCTATTTTGACAGCTTTTTCGGTAAAATATTCATACTTAGTTTTTAGCTTTAGCAGTATTTTTGGCTTTTAACCACATAAAACCATAGCCTTCTAATTTAAAATTATAACTGCCATTTTTTGATGTAAAAGTCTTCTTTCCTACTAAATCTTTTAGTCTTTTGGCTTCTATATTTTCTGAGGCTATGCTTATTTCCTGAGACTTATTATTAAGGTTGTGAATGATTAAAGATTCCTTATTGTTCCATATGTAATGCATAGCCAGAATATTGTCTGAATCTGTATCAATAATTTCCCATTTTCCATAGCTAATTTCTGGAGAGTCTTTACGAAATTGAACCATTCTCTTGGTCCAGTTTAAAAGTGAAGTGCTATCTGCTGCTTCGTCTTTTACATTTATATCTTCATAATCATAAGGATAAGAATTAATAACGGGTCTTACAACCGTATCACTCGTTGAAAAACCTCCATTTTTAGTATCATTCCATTGCATAGGAGTTCTTACCGCGAGCCGCTCCTTAAGACTTAGATCGTCACCCATACCTATCTCATCACCGTAGCGCATAACAGGAGTGCTGGGTAATGAAAAAAGTAAACTATACGCCAGCTTTAAATAATCCTGATTATTATTGAGCATAGGCGCAAGTCGCCTTCTAATTCCTCGATCATACAGCTGCATATATTTTTTGGGGCCAAATTTTTTATAGACCGTTTTACGCTCCATATTAGTTAAACGCCCAAGATCTACCTCGTCATGATTTCTTAAAAATTGGCCCCATTCTGCTTCTTTAGGTATATCCTTTGTGCTTTGCAAAGCATTTGCAAGTGGTTTTGCTTCGCCAGTGGCTAAAGCATAAAACATATGTTGATTTACATAAAAATTAAACATCATATGCATGCGCTCTACATCCTCACCAAAGTAATTTTTATTTTCAGATGGCGGCACATTTGCTTCACCCAGTATTATAGCATCTTTGTCAATACTTTCAACATACTTACGCAGGTCTGTAAGTATGTCAAATTGATGTTCAAATTTCTCCCCCTTTTTTTCAGGAACCTCAATAATAAAAGGAACAGCATCTAGCCTAAAGCCATTAACTCCTTTTTCTAGCCAGTATTTCATGATTTTCTTCACCTCTCTTTGTACGGGAAGGTATTGCATATTTAAATCTGGTTGAAAATCATAAAACCTATGGTAATAATATTCTTTTGCTATACTATCATAAGTCCAGGTTTCTTTTTGAACACCGGGAAAAATCATCCCTGTATCATAATTTTCTGGCTGTTCTTTACTCCATAAATACCATTTGTGATAAATAGATGTAGTATCCTCTTCTGCCTCCTTAAACCAGGGATGCTCATTTGAGGTGTGGTTTACTACAAGATCCATAATAATTTTAATATTCAAATCTTTGGCATTTTGCATAAATAGAGAATAATCATCAAGAGTACCAAGGCGATTATCGATACTATAATAGTCTGTTATGTCGTAACCATCGTCTTTATTTGGTGTAGAATTAAATGGTGAAAGCCAAATTGCTGTAATACCCAGAGAATCCAGGTAAGGAAGTTTAGAGATTAACCCCTTAAAATCGCCCACCCCATCACCATCACTATCTTTAAAAACTTCAACATCAAGACTATAAATAATACTGTTTTTATACCAAAAAACGGAAGTAGAATCTACTAAAACTACCTGATTTTGTGAAACTGCTTGATTTCTGAATTTTCTTTGACTGTACCATAATAATATAGCGAGTATAGCAAAAATTACAGCGGCTGTAAGAATGAAGCGGTTTCTTTTTGTCATAGTTTATCCTGTCTTATTTGTATTCTGCTAATTTATTTTATGGCATTTACCCAACTAATAGCTCCACAATTGGAACATTCTTTATGAGATTCTGAAATTTCTATTTTATTTCCACATTGTAGACAGACTTTTTCATTTTTCAAACTTTCCTGTTTTTCAATAAAATCTGTATCCCACTCAGGAATTATTGATAAACCTGACTGCACCTCATTTTCCTGAATTAAAGTAAAACTTCCTCCAGCTTCCATATAGAGCCTTTTTACATTTCCCAAATTTTTAATGCTTTTATTACGTAACTGGGCAATAACTGCCTCACGGGAAACTCGTGATCTTTTCATTGCAATAAATTGCATAACACCATTTTCTACTAAAACCGAATAATCACCTTGTGAAATTTCTTCAAATTTTTGATGATTAAACGCCCATAAAGATATAACACGATCAATAACAACAACTATTACCGCCACAATAATAGGTGGTAATAGCCCTTTATCAGCTGCCTGAACGGGAATTCCTATAGCTGCTGCCAAAGCTACCATAGCTGCCATTTCATTACGAGATACCAAAGAAGAAAATCTGTTTTCCATTAGCCTCATCGCCACAACAAGAAGCAAATAAATTACAAACATTCTTATAAATGCTTCAACAAAGAAACTCATAGGAACTTTACCTATAAACATCCTGCTCCAGTCACCAAAATAAATTTCGTCTTCTTTCATAAAGGCTTAATTATATAACGCTTGTCCATTTACGCTGGTGACAATGATTACATTCACTACCATCTTCACAGTTATCTACATAACCACAACTTATGCATACCTTGAGATTTACATCTGGATTGGGTTGTTCTTTTCCTATTTCCCGGTCATTAGGTGGATAAAGAGGTAAACCGGGCTTAGTATTACTGCTTTTGAAGATGCTAAATTCACCAGAGGCTTCTATATACATGCGTTCAACATCGCCAAGATTAAATATCCCCTTGTTTCTTAATATGGCATATACTTGTTGTCTTGTAACCCTTGCTATTTTCATCTCATCAAGAACTAGCACACCGTCTTTTATAAAAACCCGCACTTTGCCTTGTGTGAGTTCATCTATTTTTTTGCTTTTAAAACTCAAAAAGGTAAGACCCTGCTGAAAACCAAGTACACATAATAAGATAAAAATTCCTATTAATACTCCTACATTAGGCGCTTGCATTGCCGGCGCAACAATTGCTCCCAGCGTTAGCATAACCCCTAGTTCAAGAATTGTTAATTGGCCAGCCATACGTTTTCCCAGCCAGCGCATAACCAGTAGAAAGGAAACATATATAATTAAGGTACGAATAAAAACTTCTAATAAAAATTCTGGGGGTAAATTGCCAAATAGAATGCGATTAATATCACCAAGCTTGATATCTTCTTTCTCCATAAAAATTCATTTTCATAGCAAACAAATTGATAAGTATTCATAAAGTTATTTATGATTAATACCGTCAAATATTGAGGACAGAATTTACTAAAGTTATGATTTTAAGCATTGAACCTTTTAAAGAGCGGTTAAAAAAAGCTACTAAAAATATGTTAATTATCTTATTTAGAAATTTAAATGCAAAACTAGAGAAATTGAAAATTTAAGGTGAAAAAATTTATATATTCTTAATAAATAGAGGTTTTTATTATACGTGCTCTCTAAATATTACAAATAAGAACACTCTAACTCTCAGGCATATTATATTTGCACCTATTTTATATATAAAATGAATCACCATTATAAATTGTTTAAACCTTATGGCTTTATAAGCCAAATGTTGAGCAACGATGAAAGGCAAGCGCGGAAGAAAAATTTTTTAAGCGAATTATATGATTTCCCCGCTAATACTATGGCCATTGGCAGGCTTGATGAAAAATCTGAAGGCTTACTGCTCATGACCACAGATGGTAAAACAAGTGATATTGTAAACAGATCTGGAATTGAAAAAGAATATTACACTCAGGTCGACGGTGCCATTGATCAAGAAGCTATACAAAAATTAGCAAGCGGAGTTGAAATAGGTCTAAACGGCAGCAAATATACCACTCAGCCTTGTAAAGTTGAATTACTTAAAACACCGCCAGAACTTCCGTCTAGAATGAAGAAAATACGTGATGCCAGACATGGACCTACTTCCTGGCTCAGCATAACAATTACAGAAGGAAAATTTCGCCAAGTGCGAAAAATGACTTCAGCTGTGGGGTTTCCTACTTTAAGATTAGTGCGAGTGCGAATTGGTTCAATTAAATTAGAGAATATGCAGCCCGGTGAAGTTCAGGCAATAGATGAAATTCTTACTTAAAATTATTACAGGTAATTCTTTAAATCAGCTTTATTAAAAACCGCTATTTTAGTCTTAAAATCCCCTGAAACCTCATTAAAATCAGGATTTAAATCAAAATAATTTGCTGCCGGTGTAAATTTCAGTTTAGTTGCTTCTTCAATAATTGTGGGATTAACAATATATGTTTTTAAATCTTCGGCTAAAAAATCAAAAGGATCTACAACTTCTAAAACAGGTTTTGATGCTTTTATAAATGGAAAACCTAAAACAATTTCATCTTGTTTAAAAACAAAAGCAATACGCTTTAGTGTGTTTTCAAAAATATAATAGACAATTTTCCAGAATTTTAGAGGGATTTTAAATTCTTCTTCCTGTTTAGTTATACTGTCAATGTATGTGGCGACAGGATCATTTTCTGATAAAATTAAACCCGAAAAAACACTTACTGTTTTAATAGTGAGCTCGTCAATAATAAATTCTTCTAATTCTTTCCAGTCAAACTGATTTACCTCTGGCACTTGCGGCGATGCATTGGGATAGTAAAAAGTGTCATCTGCACCCTTTTTTGCGATAGCTTCACTCGCTCCTCATTGTGGATATTGCTTGCTTATAATATGCCCACGATCAAAAACATTGGCATTTTTTCTGGTAGGATGATCAAACGTAACCGATTTATAGAATTCATCTCCCAGCTGCTCATCGGCTTTTAAATTTTGTAAATCTTTTCTAAAACTTCTTCTGTCTATACCAGGATATTTTTGATTTATATTGCAGGCACAATATTGCGCTAACTTTCTATTAATATTTTGATATACAGAATAATGAGTATAATCTACTAAAGTATAACTTGCATTATTAAAATCGGGTAAATTAATGGTAAAATCGGGCGTTGAGCCTAAAAAATCGGTCTGAAATCCTACCATTATTTAATTATTAATCATAAAAAAATCTTTTAAAGTGAAAGTACGTTTGCTTTGGGTTATCATAGAAACACGTCTTTCTTTATCTCTGGGATTACCCAATTGTTGTACAGCTCCTTTAAAAAGTCTGGGGAAACCTGCAGAGAAAATCGCAATGGTAAAAAAATTAAGATTGGCCTGATTTTCAGAAAATATAAAATAACAATATGCTCCTATTGAGAAAATAACAACAGAACTTATCGTAATAATCCAGTAAGGTTTTGATTTAAGTTCGGGTGGTATTTCGCCTTTGGCAATTTCGTGTCTCAATTCAAACCAATAAATAAATTCCTGTAAAACACAACCAGCTGTCGCAGCGATTAAGACTGGCCAGTTTAACGGAAAAATTGCGATATAATTTAAAATGGGCAAGCCTATAAGCGAGTTTATGATCATTTTAATTTTGAATCAACTTTATTTATAAAAGGAACCATTCTGTCTGTAACCAGCGTCTCGTCGATTTCAATTTCATCCTCCTTGTTCTTATCTGGAAATTCAAATTTATAAACATATGAATCTCTCATTTTGTCATCTTTTAAACTTTTTTCCTGTACAGCTTCAAAACCATCTTTTTCTACGGGACTCAACTCATCAAGCTCAATAACGCAACTTAATTGAGAACCCATAAAACCACCTGTTTTCATACAAACTATTTTCATAATCCTACTGTTTGCCACCCATAAACTACACTCTCATATTCTTTACTTTCTTTACCGTATAAAGCCAGCGCCACATTTTT
>JBALXG010000175.1:0-3793 GCA_036961055.1 Leeuwenhoekiella sp.
GAAATTGATTTCGTAGTTTTAGGAAGTCAAAATATAAAGCGGCAAAAAGTAGCCTTTTACACATAAAAATCAGCCAAAAATGAGTAATTATCATATCAAACATTTAGAAGAATATTTTCAGGTTTACCGAAAATCCGTAAGAGATCCTGAAAATTATTGGGAAGAGATTGCAGAAGAGCATTTTATCTGGCGCAAACGCTGGAATAATGTGCTAACCTGGGATTTTTCTAAACCCGAAGTTAAATGGTTTGAAGGGGCTCTTTTAAACATTACAGAAAATTGTATAGATCGTCATTTGAGAACACGTGGCGACAAAACAGCTATTTTATTTGAACCAAATGATCCTCAGGAAGAAGCTCAGCATATAACGTATAATAAGTTGTATGAGAATGTTTGCAAAATGGCAAATGTGCTCAAATCACAAGGAATTATGAAGGGTGACCGGGTTTGTATTTATCTTCCCATGATTCCCGAATTGGCCTATGCTGTCCTTGCCTGCGCCAGAATAGGCGCAATACATTCAGTTGTATTTGCAGGTTTTTCGGCAAAAGCGGTAGCAACCCGTATTAATGACAGCGATTGTAAAATGGTAATTACGTCTGATGGTTCTTTTCGCGGGAAGAAAACTTTAGACTTAAAAAGCATTGTTGATGACGCTTTAGAATCCTGCGATTGTGTAAAAACGGTTTTGGTTGTAAAAAGAACGAACTCTGAAGTTAAAATAAAAGAGGGTCGTGACAAGTGGATGCAGCCTTTACTTGATAAAGCTGAAGCACACTGCAATCCTGAAATTATGGATGCAGAAGATCCTCTCTTTATTTTATATACTTCAGGTTCTACGGGAACGCCCAAGGGAATGGTACACACAACTGGCGGTTATATGGTTTACACAGCCTTTACATTTAAGAACGTTTTTCAATATACAGAGGGCGATATTTACTGGTGTACGGCAGATATTGGTTGGATTACAGGTCATAGTTATATAGTTTATGGTCCGCTTGCAAATGGTGCTACAACAGTAATGTTTGAAGGTGTTCCCACATATCCTGATTATGGCCGTTTTTGGGAAATCGTAGAAAAACATAAAATAACACAATTCTATACCGCGCCAACTGCGATAAGAGCTTTGGCTAAAGAAAATCTGGATTTTGTTGAAAAGTACGATCTCACTTCTTTAAAAGTTCTGGGAACTGTAGGCGAACCCATAAATGAAGAAGCGTGGCACTGGTATGATGAGAATATAGGAAAGAAAAAATGCCCAATTGTTGATACCTGGTGGCAAACTGAAACTGGCGGAATTATGATTTCGCCTATTCCCTATTCCACTCCGGCGATACCAACTTTTGCGACTTTGCCCCTTCCCGGGATTCAGCCTGCTTTGATGGATGAAGAAGGAAAGGAGATTAAAGGAAACCAGGTTGATGGGCGTCTTTGTATTAAATTCCCATGGCCCTCAATGGCACGCACAATTTGGGGAAATCATGAGCGGTATAAGGAAACCTATTTTTCTACTTTTAAAAACATGTATTTTACAGGTGATGGCGCTTTACGTGATAGTGTAGGCTATTATCGTATTACCGGGCGTGTTGATGATGTAGTTATAGTTTCTGGGCATAATCTGGGCACCGCTCCTATAGAAGATGCAATTAACGAGCATCCCGCGGTTGCAGAAAGTGCAATAGTTGGTTTCCCTCATGATGTAAAAGGAAATGCCCTTTATGGTTATGTGATCCTAAAAGAGTTCGGTGAAACCCGTAATCAGGATAACCTGCGCAACGAGATTAACCAGCTTATTTCAGAACGAATAGGACCCATCGCAAAACTTGATAAAATTCAGTTTACAGACGGATTACCTAAAACGCGTTCAGGTAAAATTATGCGCCGTATCCTACGCAAAATCGCTAGTGGAGACACCAGTAATTTAGGAGATACGAGCACACTTTTAAACCCAGAAGTCGTTCAGGATATTATGGATAATGTGTTGAAGTAATCTCTCGTTATTAAAACACTAATTATCAGTAATTTTTAAGGTCATTGCATCATCAGAGACAGATTCTATATTATATCCTCCAGCACCACTTGTAGATATAAAATCAGCAATATCATATGATGTAAGGTTATGGGCTATAAAAAAGGTGGCGGTCCCATGGTCTATATTTCTGTCAAGAATTTTGCCTTTGGCCTCCAATAAATCAGTGAGAATTTTAAATTTATTATAATCAGTCCCCATAAGAGTAACTCGTGTACCTTTATCAGTATTTGAATTTTCTAATAAATCATTAGCTTCAGAGGACGTAAAGGACGCAGATGAATTTTCACTTATTCCGGGTGATGCCGGCGCACTAACCAATGTTAAATCTGCTTCAGAAGTAGATAACCCAGTTGATGTTGGTGTTTCGTTCAATGCCAGTATAAGATTGCCACTTTCAGTAAGAGATTCATTTAAAGCCTTTATCGCCCTGCCTACCTGCAAAGCTGCCTTCGCTTGCTGCATAACAGTCATATGTTCTGCGTCGCCTATAAGATTTCCTGCATCCTTTATTAAATTCTCACCATTATCAGTTAAATACTGAACAATGTCTGCTTCATTTGAGGTTAACTTTTGTCCGTTATCAACTGCTACTCGCATAGAAAGAATTTGTTCGTACATATTAAAACTTTTATCTACGAACGAATCTACACTTGATACGCCCACTTTATTTTTTGGTCTCTTTATTTGTTTTTGAGAAAATGATGGTAATGTGATTAATAATGCTAAAATCAAGACTGAAATTTTAATTAGGTTTTTCATGGTGGTTTGTTTAATTAAGTGTGTTTAGAATTGTATTTTATCTTGAGTGCTTAAACATTTTAGTTATATAATATTCTAATGTTTAATAATCTTATATATAGCGTCACCTCGTTTAGTCCCAAGTTTTATAATATAAATTCCCGCCAGGAGCCCGGCTTAAATTATAAGTATCATTATTTACAATAGAGGTAAATACCTTTTTACCGCTGACATCATAAATATTTATGTTTTGAATTTACAAGTCCTCTTTAGAATTAATATCTCCCTCCCTGAAGTCGTATTATCATAATTAGACTGGTTGTTGACCCACAAAATTTTCACCTGAACAAGTAGACGAAATAATAATAGCGCAATACCCGTATAAGAGAACATTTTATTTTTTTCATAGTGTTGGGTTTAGAATAGTTGAATGAAGTTTGATTTTTATAAATATTGAGAATTAAATTTTCATAATTTTAAATTATAATTGGTTTAAGTAACTAATTTCCATAATTTTACAGATTATATCCCCTAAGTTAACCCTCAATAATTCTAGATCCGACATGCAATTAGTATTCGCTTTCCTTTTTAAGGTAAGCGTGTGCTAAACTTAAAAAAGCGTGACGTTTAACTTAGACAGGTTTATGAAAGAAAGACTACTTGCCCTTTTAATACTTTCCACATTTATTTCACTGGCTCAAGAAACACAGTTGGATTCCATTAATCATAAACTAGGTTTCCATACTAAGAAAGACACTATTAGACTTGACCTTCTTCTGGAGAGCAGTGAACTTGCAGGTTTTGATGAACCTATACTGGCCATTCAAAAGGCTGAAGAAGCCTTTAACATAGCTAAGCAACTCAAACGGCAAGACTATCAAAGCAAAGCAATACTCGCTAAAGGCACAGCTTATTACC
The DNA here is from genome assembly GCA_036961055.1 of Leeuwenhoekiella sp. Lineage (GTDB taxonomy): Bacteria > Bacteroidota > Bacteroidia > Flavobacteriales > Flavobacteriaceae > Leeuwenhoekiella. Next base: position 3,689 of record JBALXG010000175.1, read on the forward strand.
GAATGGATAATCTTAATAAAGCCTTATCCCATTATCAAGAGTCTCTTGATATCGCACAAAAGACAAGCGATACTCTTCTTCAATCTGAAGTCCTAAATAATATTG
>JBALXG010000175.1:3803-6157 GCA_036961055.1 Leeuwenhoekiella sp.
GGGTAAATATGAAGAAGCAATGCCCAGATACAGAGAGCTCCTTAAAATGGCTATAAAGGTAAAATCAGAAAAAGATATTATAATTGGTCATACTAATATTGGAATTTTGTTAATAGAAAGAGATAGTATTCCTAAGGGTATTGTTCATCTTAAACAAGCTCTTGATCTGGCTTATAAAGCAAATAATAAGGCTTACGTAGCTGCAATTAAAAATAATATTGGTCTGGCGTATAGAAGAAAAAAAGAGTTTGAACTTGCTAAAAAATATTATGAAGAGGCGATACAAATATCAAGAGATCAAAAGCTATCACATATTGAAGCTTCAGCCCTGAATAGTCTTGCCAAAATAAGTTTGGCCCAAGACAATTTTAAAGCAGTTCAAAGCTATGCGAAAGAAGCTCTACAATTGGCTGAAGCAAATAAATCTTTGCAATGGCAGGCAGATTCCTGGCAGCTTTTAAGTGAGGTGTATGAACTACAACATAATCCTCAAGCCTTATCAGCCTATAAAAATTACATTGCCTTACGAGATTCTATTTTAAGTACAGATAAGCGCTTAAATTTTGCACAGAAGGAAATGCAATTTCAACTAGCTTCTCAACAGCAGATTAATGATGAAAAATTAAAGCGGTATCAAGTAATAAGAAATAGTATAATCGCAGGTAGTTCTGGACTTCTTTTTATGACTGCTTTGGGTTATGTACTCTACAAAAGAAAAAGAGATGCGCATGAGCAACAAAAAATATCTGAGTTTAATACAATTGTTGCTGAAACAGAATTAAAGGCATTACGCGCACAAATGAATCCTCATTTTATATTTAATTCTCTCAATGCTATACGCAACTATATTGCCACAAAAGATACTAAAACAGCAGATGAATATTTAATGAAATTTGCCCGGCTAACACGAGCTATTCTAGAAAATTCAGAAAAAAAATGGATATCACTACAAGAAGATATAGAGTTGCTTGAGCTTTATATGGATGCTGAAAAACTGAGATTGAATAATCAATTTTCTTATACCATAACGATAAGTAAAGAAATTGATCAAAACAATGTCCTTATACCTCCACTTATGATACAACCCTTTGTAGAAAATAGTATCTGGCATGGCTTTAAGGATAGTTTGACCTATGGAGAGATAACCATTAAGGTGCATACTAATGAAGAATTTGTTATTCTCACAGTAGATGATAATGGCGTAGGAAGACAAACCATAGCTGTAGAACAAAAAAAATCTATGGGTCTTAAAATAACAAAAACCCGCCTGGATATTATAAGCCGACTAAAAAATCTCCCTGGAGAATTAAATATTACTGATAAAACTAACGGTACTCAGGTAGAACTCAAACTCCCGCTGATAACAAAATTTTAAATTTATTTTATGCAGAAAGCAATCATTGTTGATGATGAAAAACATTGTATCGACATATTAGAAAAAATGCTTGAAGCACATGCTCAAAACATTAAAATACTAGGCTCTTTTACCACCATAGAAGATGCTGTAAAAGCAATATCTATTCACAATCCTGACATTTTATTTTTAGATGTTCAGTTACACGATAATACCTGTTTTGATCTTTTAAAACGAATAGAAAATATTGATTTTGACATTATTTTTACAACTGCTTTTGACCGCTACGCTATCGAAGCCTTTAAATTTAGCGCTCTGGATTATATCTTAAAGCCTATCGACCCCAAAGATCTTGAACGCGCGCTTGAAAAATCTTTAAACAGCTATACCGTAAAAGGAATTTCACAGAAATTAAATGCACTTTCTCAAAATTTGTTAAACATAGGGCATCCCCTTAAAAAGCTTGCTATACCTACTATTGACGGAATTTCTTTACTTGAAATTGATCAGGTAATAAGGTGCCAGTCTGATTCTAATTATACTCATATTTTTTTGCGAAATAAGAATAAGCATACCGTCGCCAAACCTTTAAAACAAGTTGAAGAGCTTCTGGTACATCATAATTTTTTCAGAGTACATCAATCACATCTTATTAATCTGGATTATGTCAGCAAATACTACAAAGGAAAGGGCGGTTACATTAAAATGACAGACGGAACTAAAATTGAAGTAGCTGTGCGCAGAAGGGATGAACTAATAAAAAACTTATTAGGGCGCCATTAAACAAATATTCTATATTCAAATAATTAATAAAGAGGCCTTAAAAAAAAGCCTCTTTTATTTTACTATACTAAAACAATTATTTTTCTACTTCCCAAGCATTAAAAGCTCGTTACATACGATTTCTGTTATATATTTTTTCTCACCGCCACTGGTTTCACAACTTCGGGAGGTGAGTTTTCCTTCAATGGCTATTTCTTTACCCTTAGTCACAAAATTT
>JBALXG010000176.1:0-573 GCA_036961055.1 Leeuwenhoekiella sp.
ATGAGTTAACACCGGTTGCCGACCTTGAAATTGAAAATTTTATTTATCAGGCTATGAATATCTGGTACCTTTATAAACCTGATGTTCCCGCACTCGCTAATGATCGTTTTGCAACTCAGGATGAACTTGACACTTATCTGGGTGGATTTGATTCTCCTGAAAGCCTTTATTATGATGGCCTTGTTTCAGATGTTGATAGATTTAGTTTTATCACTGATGACTACCGTGAACTTGAAAATTCATTTGCCGGAGTGTCTAAAAATAACGGTATGGATTACGGTCTTTCGCTATATCCTAACAATCAGGATCTTGCTTTTGGTTATGTACGACTGGTCCTTCCGGGTACATCTGCAGAAGAGCAGGGCGTTGAGCGTGGTATGATTTTTTCTACACTTGATGGTCAGAATATAGGCACTGTGGTTTCAGGAACCGGTCGCAGTCTTGATGATCAGGCTGTAGCAACTCTGGGGCAGGATAGTTATACTATAGGTCTTGCAACCGTTGATGCAAATAATGATATTGTTGCTACGGGCGAAACAATTACAATCACTAAAGAAGAATATACAGAAAACC
>JBALXG010000176.1:583-6137 GCA_036961055.1 Leeuwenhoekiella sp.
TTGCAAAAACACTTGATGTAGGAGGTCAAAATGTGGGTTATCTTATGTACAATTCTTTTACTTCTAACTTTGATGAACAACTTAATGACGCTTTTGCTCAGTTTAAAGCAGATGGTGTAACAGATCTTGTACTTGATTTAAGATATAACGGTGGTGGTTCTGTGCGCACCGCTACTGATCTTGCGGCAATGATTACCGGTCAATATACAGGAGAAATTTTCTCAACTGAAGTTTGGAATCCTGAAATACAGGCTATTTATGAAGAACAGGATCCTGAAGGTCTAAAGAATCTATTTAATAGTAGCATTCGCACCGGGGCTGCAATAAACAGCCTTAATCTTAACCGTGTGTATATTCTCGCTACCGGAAGTTCTGCTTCTGCCAGCGAACTCGTAATTAACGGTCTTGATCCTTACATTAATGTTATCCAGATAGGTACAACCACAGTTGGAAAATTTCAGGCATCTACAACATTTTATGATTCTGAAGCTCCTAACTTTCAGCGTGATGGTGTAAATCCTAATCACTTTTATGCGATACAACCTTTAATTCTTACTTCTGCTAATGCAAATGGCGTTACAGGTTTTGTAAACGGAATCGATCCTGATATAGAAATTCAGGAAAGCATTCGCAATCTGGGAACTCTGGGTGATCCTAACGAACCGTTACTCGCGGCTGCCTTAGATGACATAAACCCAAACAGATCATTTGAGCCTATTAAACAAAAAGTAAGCCTGCCTGTTGACCTTATAGGGGAAAGCAATATGAAAAACCCTACCTATCAACGTATGTATGTAGATATTAAGAAGTAAAAAACCTTCTTATTTTAATCAAAAAACCCCCGATTTTCAGTAAAAATCGGGGGTTTTTCTTATTAATCTATTTCTTATAAAGTGATATTAAAACCAAAACGAATATTTCTTCCCCGTGTGGTGTAGCCTACAAGCTCGAGATAATCTTCATTAAAAATGTTGTTTACACCCGCAAAAACCTTCATTTTATTGTGCAAAATCGTTTGGCTAACATAAAAATCCAGCAAACCGTATGAGTCTAAAGTTACATTCTCATAAGTCGTAAAATCTGTATCCTGACGTGATGCGTTATATTGATAGCTGAAAGATGCATACGTTTCATCAGTAAAATCATAACCTAAAGTCGCGTTTACTTTATGCTTTGGTATGCGCACTGTCATTTTATCTTTATTTTCGGTAAACGTATAATTTGCTCGTACATGTAAATCAGTTATGGGTTGCGTTTCTACCTCAAATTCTGCTCCCTGTACTGTAAAATCCTCTGTTACATTTCTATATTGACTTTCATATGTATCAAAATCTATCGTTACATAATCAATAAAATTCTGCTCAAGCCTGTTAAAATAAGTTCCGCTTACGCGCAATAAACCACCGACATTGTATTCCAGACCACCCTCAATTGTTCGATTTTCTTCAGGCTCAAGATCAGGATTTGCGCCATAATCCCCGTATAACTGCGACAAAGAAGGCGCAATAAATGAAGTGGCATAACTACCAAATACTTTAGCATAACCTTTACCTTTTTTAATAGAATAAGATGGATTTACACTGTAAGTAGCATGTGAACCGTACTCGCTGTGATTGTTTAATCGCGCGCCCGCATTTAAATTCAGTCCAAAATCTGAAACATAAACCACATTGGCATAAGGGTCTGCATTTGAAGTTTCTTTCTTTTCACCAAAATCTGTTCTTCCTTCTACATAATTAAAACCCAGAACGGTGTAAAATTTATCATTAAAAGTATACCGGTTAAACACATCAAGAATGTAACTATCTGCATCATAAGCGCTGGGATAATTTGATTTAAAAGCGCGCTCTATGCTGTTATAAGCCGCATTTAAAGTAATACTTCCTTTTGTGTATTTATATTCTGAAGTTAGCCCCACACGTTTCTGCGTACTTTCTGAAGAAAAATCAGCATCTTCCATTGGGTAAGAATTGTCATAAGCCGCTTTATAATGATCATAAAGCCCGTAGGTTCCCAACTTAAAGTTTTCGCTAAAAGCGTAACCCAATTTCACATTTGCATTATACCTCGAGAAAGGATCTTTCTCATTACTATCTGCATCAATCACGGCAGATAAACCATCTGTATATTGATTGCCAAAACCTGCCAGGTACGTAAATTTTTCAACCGTCCCATTTACAGAAACATGATTCTGAAAATCATTAAGTCCAAAATTGCGATTGTCCTGAGACTCGTTTGTTCCTGCAACTGCAGTAATCTGACCGGAAATTTTATCTGCACTCGCTTTTTTTGTAGTTATACTAATTACAGCTGTCGCGGCTCCACTTCCATAAAGTGTGCTGGCCGCGCCTTTAATAATCTCAATGCTCTCAATATTATTTATATCAAGCAAACGCAGGTCAAAATCATTTGCAATTGATGAAGGATCTGTCATTTGCGCGCCGTCAATAAGTACCAGAACCTGGCGATTATTACCGCCTCGCACATAGTAGCTCAGGTTTTGCCCTGCATTGCTTCGGCTACCGTTAATCTCAATACCGCTTATGGTATTAATGACTTCGGCTACAGATTTTCCCTGGTTTTTTTGCAGTTCTTCCTGAGTTATCTTTACAACGACTTTACCGCTGTTTTCACGTTTTAGTTCAAATTTTGAGTCGGCAACCACGACTTCATCCAGTTGTTCTGCCTGTTGGGCAAAACCTGCCAGAGATGCGCAAAAAGCTGCCCCAAGCATGTAATTTTTGGTGTTCATTTAAAATGTTGTTGTACAGGAAAAGGTATGAAGCATTTCTTCATACAAACCTTTATCCCGAAGGTTTGACAATGTGAATGAAGGCAGGTCTCCTGGCTCGCGTATAAAGATTTACCTTCCCGTCCTCAAGTATCGGGACAGTGGTTTTAAAGAGCAATCTTTACCGCCTGTTATTAAACAAGCTAAGCTTACAGTTGCGGGAACAGCCCAGGATTATTGAAATACGAAAAAATGAAATCAGAAATACGAAACAGTAAATCGTAAATCTTTAAATCGTAAATCAGTTCACCTGATTCCCTTTTAAGGACGTTTTTTTGATAAAAAAACATCCACCAAAATTCAAGGGCGAAGATAATCAAATCGTAAAGGCGATATTCCTTTTTTTAATTAATCTTACTTTTGGGAAGAATAAAAATCAATAACCAGATGACGCCAACTTTCAGATTGCTGAAAACTAAAACCATAAACCAGTTTTTCTGTGCAAGGCGGAAGAATGTAATACCAGTATTTATAGTATTTATTTTTGTTCTGATTATAGTTTCTGGTTGTAAGCAAAGCGAAAAAACATCAAAAAACGCCATTTCTGAAGCTAAAAAGGTAGCTATTGATTATGCTGAAGGCTTTTCAATAACAGATTATGGCGATTATAAAATACTTTCAATAACCGAAGCTTTTCCCGGTAGCGACGAGGTTTACACATACGCGCTTGTTAAGGAAGGAAAATCTGCCCCAGACAGCCTAAAACCGGATGCTACAGTGCAAATTCCGGTAAAAAAAATCGTGGTTACTTCTACCACGCATATTCCTTCGCTGGAAATGCTGGGCGTAGAAAATACGCTCGTGGGATTTCCTAATCTGGATTATATTTCGTCCTCAAAAACCCGTGATAGAATTACTCAAGGTAAAGTTGAAGAATTAGGTCAAAATGAATCTATAAATACCGAAACTACAATAAATCTCTCGCCAGACGCTGTGGTTAGCTTTGGTGTAGAAGGCCAGAATAAAGCGTTAAATTCGTTGGATCGAGCACATATTCCGGTATTGTACAATGGCGATTGGGTAGAACATTCTCCGCTTGGAAAAGCAGAATGGATTAAATTTTTTGGAGCGCTTTATGACAAGCAGGATATGGCAGATTCTATCTTTAATGTCATCGCCACGCGTTATAAAGAAGCAAAAAATCTTGCGCTTAAAGCGAAAGAAAAACCTACCGTTTTAAGTGGTGCTATGTTTAAAGATGTCTGGTATTTACCGCATGGCGATAGCTGGGCTGCGCAACTCATTGCAGACGCTAATGCAGATTATTTATATAAAAATTCTGAAGGTACAGGCAGTCTTGCTTCCAGTCTTGAGGAAGTTCTTGATACTGGTCAAAAGGCAGATTTTTGGATTTCGCCAAACGCTTTTGAATCTTACACAGATCTTAAAAATGCCAGTGCCGTTTATACACAGTTTAAAGCTTTTGAGCAAAAACAGATTTATGGTTTTGCTTCCGCGAAAGGAGAAACCGGCGGACTTATCTATTACGAACTTGCGCCAAACCATCCAGATTGGGTTTTGCAGGATTTAGTGCATATCTTTCACCCGGCATTGCTACCAAAATACGAACCTCACTTTTTTAAGCCACTTGCAGACTAACCGAAAAAATAACAAAGCTTTTATCATTCTCACGATTTTGCTATTTGTTCTTTTTATAGCAAATATCAGCCTGGGATCGGTAAAAATCCCGCTTTCTGAGGTGTTTTCTGCCCTAACGGGAAACAATGCTAGTAAACAAGCCTGGCAATATATAATAATAGATTACCGCCTGCCTAAAGCTCTGGCAGCAATTCTTACCGGTAGTGGTCTAGCCGTCGCCGGACTGATGATGCAAACGCTTTTCAAAAATCCGCTGGCTGGTCCTTTTGTTCTGGGAATAAGCAGCGGCGCCAGTTTGGGTGTAGCGCTTTTGATTTTGGGAGCCGGATTTTTTGGGTTTTCAGCTAATTTAATTTCCGGTAGTTGGGGAGCGATTATCGCCGCCAGTTTGGGTAGTTTTTTAGTCTTAAGTATAGTGATTCTGGTTGCTTCTCGCGTTCAGGATGCGATGGCTTTGCTCATTATAGGATTGATGTTTGGCAGTCTTACTGCTGCTGTGGTGAGTATTCTCGCTTATTTTAGTCCCGCAGAAGAGCTTCAACGTTACATTTTCTGGTCTTTTGGTAGTCTGGGCGATATTTCCTGGAGCGCCATGGGAATTCTTTCGCTTTGCTATTTTACCGGAATATTCATATCAATTTTCACTTTAAAAAACCTTAATAGTTTACTTCTGGGAGATCATTACGCTAAAACAATGGGCGTAAATTTGAAAAAAAGCAGGTTTCTTATAATCATCGCCACAAGTATTTTAGCCGGAAGCCTTACCGCTTTTACCGGGCCAATCGCTTTTGTAGGTCTGGCGGTACCACATCTTATTCGGCAATGGTTTAACACTTCAAATCATTGGGTTTTAATGCCGGCTTGTATTCTGGGCGGCGCTTTACTTATGCTTATTTGCGACAGTATCGCGCAGGCACCTTTCAGCCATTTTACCTTACCCATAAATGCGATTACGTCTTTGGTGGGCGCGCCGGTTGTGATCTGGTTATTGGTGCGAAAAAAGAAACTTTTATTTTAGATGGAAAATCAGATAAAATCGGCTGTTTTAAGTGAAAAATCGGTTTTAAAAGCCGAAAATCTAACTATTGGCTATTCAGCTAAAAATCAAAAGAAAATAATTGCTGGAGCTATTAATATTGAACTTCATCACGGAAATTTAATAGG
>JBALXG010000177.1:0-6130 GCA_036961055.1 Leeuwenhoekiella sp.
AAAGTATGTAAACATGCTGGAGAGAATTAAAACTAATGTCGAAGAAGTCATAACCAATGGCAAAACTAAAGATGAAATAATCGCGATGGAATCTCTCACTAGTAATTTTTATACTGATGAAGAAGCGAAAGATTCTTTTATAAATGGACCTAAAATAAGAGAAACTTTATACGATAGTTTAAAATCTGCTGAATAATCATTGAAAAGAAAAAAATCCATTATTCTAAATAAAGAACAAACAAGTTATTCAAAAGCTATTTTTTATTAAATTTAGACAGGTTTTACTGGTAATTTCCCGGTTTTTATATCCACACGTAACAAATCAATAATACAATTTTTATGCTGAAAAATGAGTTTTTAAACGCAATTGACCAGATTTTTGACTTCTGTGAAAAGCAGATTCCTAAATACATGAAACATCCTGAAGATAGCTCTATAGCAAATGGCAACGTCGCAATTTGTATAATTGATGAAGAGGGTCAGATTTATGGTAAAATGTTTGGTTCTGATAAGGTTAAAGGAAGGCATTTTTATAAAATCGCCTGGACAAAAGCTAGTCAGGTTTGGATTACAGGCAAAAGAACCGGTGAGTTTGAAGAGTTAGTTTTCGCAGGAAAACTTGATGACAATCAGTTTGGCATAGAAAGACCTGATTTTATAGGTTGGGAAGGCGGTCAACCCATAAAGCTTGAAAATCATATGCTTTCGGTAGGTTTTAGTGGGTTTAGAGGAGTTAATGACCTACAGATTGTAGTAGATGCTGTAAATCATGTAATGTCTTAGCACTACAAACCAAACCTTCTTAGTACTTGCTTATGAAAAAATTAGCCACGTATTTAACTGCGGTTTCAACTTTAATTATCATCACGGCTTGTGAAAACCAAGCAAAAAGTAAATATGGCATTTTTGAAGGCAGCAATGATATAGGAAATGTAACTCACAAAGGTTCAATAAAATTTAATGCTTCAGATAGCAGCTACGCAGTAACTGGTGGCGGGGCTAACATGTGGTTTGATCATGATGAGTTTTATTATGTATGGAAAAAAATGTCTGGCGATGTTGCAATTACCGCAGATATCAACTGGCCGGGCACTGAAGGTGATGCTCATAAAAAGGCATGTCTAATATTTAGGCAAACTCTCGATTCAAGTTCTGCATATGCTGATGCGGTAGTTCATGGTGACGGACTTACATCAATGCAGTATCGTGAATCTAAAGGAGCAGTAACACGCGAAATACAATCAAATACTAATTCTCCACAACGCATAAGAATAGAAAAACAAGGAGATTACTTCTCTATGTCAATAGCTTTTGACGATGAAAATCTTAAATCTTCTGGCGGCTCGTTTAAACTACCGCTTAATGAACCTTTTTATATAGGTCTGGGAGTTAGTTCTCACAACAATGACACTTTAGAGACGGCCATTTTTTCTAATGTGAAGATCGAGAAACTTACTCAAAAACCAGATTCTTCTTTAACTCTGGAAAGTACATTAGAAGTTATTCCTGTTTCTTCATTTGACAGACGCGTTGTTTATCATACTTCAAACCACATTGAAGCGCCCAACTGGTCTCCTGACGGAAAGACACTTATTTATAATAGCGATGGCCTATTATATAAAATTCCTGTTGAAGACGGTGAACCACAGGTCATACCCAGTGGTTTTGCAGAAAAAATAAACAATGATCATGGTATATCTCCAGATGGAAAAAATCTTGCTATAAGTGATCAAACAGAAACGGGTCAATCTATGATTTATCTAATGCCAATCAGCGGGGGCGATCCTAAAAAACTAACATCACTTAGCCCATCTTATTGGCACGGATGGTCACCAGATGGCTCTACGATTGTCTATTGCGCAGAGCGCAATGGCAATTATGATGTTTATTCCATGACATCAAGTGGCGGTAAAGAAACAAGGTTAACTACCGCTGAAGGTCTTGATGACGGACCAGAATATTCTCCAGATGGAAAATATATTTATTTTAATTCTGTACGATCAGGCACTATGCAAATTTGGAGAATGCATCCTAACGGAAGCAATCAGGAACAAATTACTACTGATGATTATAATGACTGGTTTGCCCACCCTTCTCCTGACGGAAAGTGGATTGCTTATGTAACCTTTAATACAGATATAGATCCCGGTGATCACCCCGCTAATAAAGATGTCATGCTGCGCCTAATGAATTTAGATACGAAAGAGGTACAAATAATGGCTAAACTCTTTGGAGGGCAGGGAACAATGAATGTCCCATCATGGTCATCAGATAGTCAAAAACTTGCATTTGTAAGTTATAGATTAAAATAGGTTCAATCTAATCCTTAATCCCTACAGAATCATAAACAATTACTTTATCCCATAAATGAGATGACTCATCAATAAATACAAGGTGTGCAGGTTCATTTTGGTATTTATCCTGAATTTCCTTTGAAGGAAAACTAAGCACCAGAGAATATGTAAAGGACCCATCTACCACCTCTCTGGGAGTTTTAGCCGGAACACCTATAAAATGTGTTTCTGCATATAAGCTGGCATCCAGAAATTTTTTAAGAGACTTTTCAAAAGCCATTTTATCTTCTGTACTATCTGGGTTGTGCAACCAAAAATAAACGGTGTGCACGAAGTTTTTATTAAAATCTGCCATATTTTCTTGAGCGTTACTAGTTTGAAATGCGCAAGTGCAAATTACAATTAAGAATAACACTTGGCATTTATTATAAATTTTCATTGATTTTCAATTTTGACTGAAAATACAAAAAAACTTAAATTGATAACCTTTTATTAGGAAGATAAATTATAAACTACTGAAAAACAAGCTTTAAATTTTTATGTAATACCAATTAATTTGAAATTATTTAGCAAAACCTTAAAATTTATAACTGAAAATTTATATCTTAGCCGGACTAATAGCGGAATTTTCCCGTTAAGAAACGGTTTTTCAATTGAAAGATCGTGACGGTCGTGAATTCCTTTATTTAGAAGGCATCCAACAGTTCCCCGAATTCTTTGCTCTTATCCCGTTTGATGTGATGGTTATACGACTTAAGATTAGACATTACGGACGAACACTCGACCGTCTCCCCCATTAGTACAAGGGTGTACCACAGGTGCACCCTTTTTTATTTCTAAACCTTAATTATCAAAATACCAATTAAAAAGATCTGTTCTAAAACCAAAATTGAGCCAAATAGTGCTTTCTTCCAGGTTGACAGGGTCTGGGAATTCTGTAGTATTATTTCTATAAATTACCGAAGTATATAATTTGAGGTTTGTAGCAGGATTAAGCAAATAACCTAATTCTACATTCCCTATCAAGGTGTTTGTCGCATTACCCTGACCTAACAAAATATTATCATCTGAAGGTCTGTTTTCATCATTCCCGTAAACGCTTCCGCCGTAATAGACTTCATTTATATCACCCATCTCAAAACCTCGCTTTCCATATATGAATTTACCGGTACCATACCAGCGATCATTTTCATATCTGGCGATTGCTATTATCTCTCTAAAATTTGCTCCCCACAAATGTGCCATAGACTGATTATTATGACCGTAATTAAGGATGATTTCGTTGTTAGAATAAACATAAGGTCTCACCTGATTGAACTCTAACTGCAACTGAAGATTAGGCACATTAAACGCATTGTAATATTTAAATCCTAATTGAAATCCCTGCTTATTTTTATAACTTTTATTTCTACCCGTTATCGCATCGGTTGAAAATTCATCTATAATAACTTGTGCGTAAGCATTAAATAAATCACTGAATTTATACTTTGCACTCAAACCAATTAAGGCATTTCCGCCGCGTGACCCAGTTGAAAACTCAATTGCTCTATAAAAAATTACTGGATTAAGATAGTTAATATCAAAACCCCTGTCATTATCATTTTCCCAGATAACATTCTCAAAAAGACCAATATTTAATCGTTTTGACACATTAAAACTCAGATAATGGTTAGCCATGTATTTTGTGCGAAAAGAGCCATCACCCACTACTTCTGGCCTTACATCACGCAATGACATCCAGGTATTTGTATATTTAAATTTCCAGAAAGTAGTATTGATTTTAAAAAATGGGTATGGACTTGCATTATCGCTTAATATCAATGATCTATAGCCATCACCAATAAAATTTTTACCATGACCAAACTGAATATTAAAATGTTTGCTGGGCGTAAAAGAAAGATAAGCTTCAGCAATAGGATAATCAAAATCACCTGATCTTGATTCGGCAGCAACGCCACGCCCAGGCACAATAGCAGGATTACCTCCATCTGGCCTTATTGATCTGGCATATCTATTAAAGTAACCTGCAAAAGATCCCTGGCTTTCGTAATAAACTGTATAAAAATTTAGATTTTTACCTAATCCACCCTGAAATATTAAAGCGCGCGTATTATTGTATGTGTAACTTTGATCTTCGTTATCTGCAGTTTCAAAACCCAATTGCAAATCTGCTCCGGGATCTACCGTAAACCAATAGTCTTCCCCTTGAAGTGTAACCATATGTTCATTCCAGAATTTACGTCCAAACCAGGAGGTTTTATCCTTTAAAAGGGAGTTTTTCTTTTCTTCAAAATTATAATATTTATTTACTTCCTGATATAAAAATGGCTTGCCAGCAGTATGAGTATTAGTTCCTACCATATTCATTTGTTGATCAAACCTACTATAAATTTGATGTGATAGGGGGATATTTAACCCACTTGTATACTCATTATCATTATAACCTTGTGTGGCAATAGCATCATATTCCCCTTTTAATTCATTATATGCCTTCATTTCAGAATTGACAATCTCTGCACTTTTATTTTTTGAAAGTGGTATTTGTATAGGCATACTAAACTGCATATAGGTAGGCTTAGAGCTATACGTAGCTGGTTCAATTTGTGGCAATGTATTAAAGACACGTTTTATTTCATCTTTTAATTCCTCAAAAACAGCTTCCACATTAAGCACATTAAATTTACCTTCTCGGTCTACTTCAAAAAGCACTACCAGCTCACCTTGATAATTCTTGTCATTTACGACATCAGGCATCTCAAACTCAGTAAGAATATAATTAATTAAAGTAGCATTGAAGCAATCTGGCAACTCTGCTGTAGATTGATTAGCGCATTCTGAAAAGATAGGATACTTCTCCAGATAATCGTTTTGTATTTGTGAAAAAGCAGAAAAACCGGATATTATCCAGAGGGTTAGAATAAATTTAAAGTTCATTATTATAAAGTAGATTAAGGCGCAGACAATATATGTCTTTTTTTTTAACCGGAAATTAACAAAAAACCCTTCAGGAGTCTGAAGGGTTCTTTAGAATAAAACTGGAATTTCTAATTATCTAATTTAAATAATATAGGCTGTCCATAAATTACACGTACATTTTTATTCTGCTGTTTCCCAGGAATCATTTGTGGTATTTTATTAATGACTCTTCGCGCCTCTTCTTCTAGTGCGGGATGAGAAGCGCGGGTTTTTATAGCTTTTACATCTCCGTTTTCATCTACAGTAAATTGAACATCAATCCTATTTACACCATTCAGATTATATTTAGTACCCACAGAAGTATCAAAATTCTTACTTATAAGTTTACTTATCTTTTGCTGCATACAACTTTTACGCTCTTCATTTGAAGCGAGCCCCTCGCAACCGGGATACACAGGCACAAACTCAACTTTTCTATAATCTACACTTTCTATAGGCGCATCATCAATAGTCTTTAATGATGAAATATCTATTACATCACTTTCTAAAGGTTCTGGCTGCTGAAAAATATCATTTTCATCAACAACAGGCTTATCATCTTCAATAACTTCAGGTGGTAAAGTTGACCTTGATTGAATAATTTTATTTTCGACTTCTTTTTGCTTTTCAACTTCAAATGTCTCATCCCATTTAAAATCTACAGAATCAGGAATTTCTTGATGAGGCTTCATAACGTAAGCCATTTCCTCGGTTTTGAGCTCAACGGCAAAGATTACTAGCAGCAGTGCTACTATAAGTCCTACCTGAAAATAAACGATGTTGTTTTTTTGTAAATTTACATCATGCTTGCTTGTTGCGCGATTTCTGTTTTGGCGAACAGATTTATCGCTTTCGTAAGAATTTTTCATATCAAAATTTTA
>JBALXG010000178.1:0-6127 GCA_036961055.1 Leeuwenhoekiella sp.
ACCATAATAGGCATCTTTACCATGTTTACGCTCGTAATGTTTTTTATCAAAGAATCCTTTAACCGTGGGACATCAAGATTTATTTGCAATGTAAGATGCGCCATTCTATCGACTCCTTCAAGAACTTTGCAATATAAACCGCTTTTGCAGCATTTTTTCCCCAAGTAAGGCTTTTGCCAAGAATTAACAGTCCAATATTTATAGGTCATTAATTCTCTTTTTCAATTCTTATAATTGTTAATGAATTAGGCAGACAAGAGTATTCAAAATTCTTATCAATCACTACCGTTGAGCCTTTAGGTGTAATAGTATTTGGGCTTTCAAATGTATTTTCTGCCATTAAATCGCCACTTATAACCATACACTCGGCAGTCTTTTCTAGTTTAGTAAATACTGATAAATCAATTTTAGCATTAACAATACTAGATTCCATATTTACCAACTTTAAAATAATAGCTCCTGTAGCACTATCTTTTACACAAGAACTTGCTATCTTTCTATTATTCTCATTTTCCATATCAATAATATTGGGATAATAAAAATCACCTGAATTAGTAGAGAACATTTTTTGAACGTAGTAATTAGCTGTTTTTAATATGGTGGTATTAGTGAAGTAAATTAAATCTGGACTCCAGTTGATATGTCCTTCTTTTGCAAGTAAAGGAGCATATGAAGACATTTTTACTATATCTCCATTTTTTTCTAGCGAGGTCATATAAGCAGCCTCAGCTAATGCAGCCCTTAATGTGTTCTTCCGATCCTTTTCATGAGCGGCATACTCTCCTATATATATTTCAGAGTCATTGCGATTATAGGTGTCATATCTTCGTAAATTATCTAAAAACCATTGAGGTTCCTCATAATAATGCTCATCAACTACACTTACTTGAAGTTGATTTGCTAAACTCCACCCTTTCTCATAATCATCTCCTTCAGGTCCCGGTCCTACGGTTCCAATAAGGGTTATTTCGGGATGCCTTTTTTTAACGGCCTTATAGATCATTGTAAACCGTTCTTTAAAACCTGAAGTGATTTTATCTTCATTACCTATTCCTAAATATTCTAAATTAAAAGGCTTGGGATGCCCTGCGTCTGCACGTACCTTTCCCCATTTGCTAGTGGCTGGGCCGTTAGCATATTCTATGAGATTTAGCACCTCTTGTATATAAGCACCCATATCTTCTATGGGTAGGCATTTTTGACCATTACTCCCTATGCGCCAGGTTCCTCCCGAGTTTTGACAACTTACAGCAGCCGGCACGATGGGGACTGGTTTTGCCCCTATATCTTCACAAAATTGAAAATATTCGTAGTACCCTAATCCCATGGTTTGATGGTAATTCCATATATTTCTTTGTTCCGTACGCTGTTCAATAGGTCCTACCGTATTTTCCCAGCGATACATATTGTCTAAACCATCACCATGTACAAGGCATCCTCCTGGAAAACGCATAAATTTTGGTTTTAAATCGGCTATAACCTGAGCGAGGTCAGCCCGCATCCCATTAGGCCTATTTTTAAAAGTACTTTCGGGAAAAAGGGAGACCATATCAAGATCTAATTCTCCATTAGCTTTTACAATGACAGCTAAACTCGCTTTATCAAAACCCGCATTAGCCACTAACTTGGCACTATATTTTTTCCATCCATCAGCATCTGCCGTAAAAGTTGCAGTTGCAAGATGGTCCCCATTTTCATTTCTTAGTGATACTTCTACTGGTAAAGATTGTTTAGATAATGTACGAATGAATATAGAAAAATTATACGTCTCACCCTTTTTAACAGGTATCCCATCGTAGCCATGGTTTACAAGCCCAACACCCTCTTGACCCATATCTTCTACATGAAGGGTGATATAATGTGGATTACTTGGATTTATGGGAGAGTCGGTTTTAATATCCATAGTACCATAACCATAACCTGTGGTTTCAAATTCCCAGGCGGTATAAGCATTCCAACCTGTTTCATCCTTCCAATTATCTATATCACTGGGACTGTACTCAAAAGAACGGTTTTGTACTAATTCCGCATAAAGTCCACCATCAGCTGCATAGCTAATATCTTCAAAGAAAATACCAAATAAGTCTGGGCTGATGGGTTTTCCATTTTGCTGAGCGCTAAGTCTCAAAAAACTGAAACAGCACATCACGATTAGTATCTGTAATTTAATTTTTATCATTGTTCCCAAAGTTTATTTTTTATAATCCAGCCAAACTTTCATTTTTCCTACTCCGCGATTTGACCAGGCGTAATAGGGAATGGCTTTAAAATTGTTTGAATTTATAGTGTTGACGCCTTTCAGAAGGTCGTTTTCTTTGGTTATTGTAAAGTCTTCACCACCGGAAATTTTTATCGCATCAAAGTCTTTTTTGTTATCAATTTCTTCAACAGCGTAAACGATAGGTCCATATTCAAGAGAAACTTTGCCCTGATCTTCTTTCACTTTGTCAGAAGCTTTTACTTCGCGAACTTCCATTGGGAAATTGATCTCGATTTCGTCTGAAGAATTCCACTTTCGCGAAAGCGTTATGTAGCCATTTTCTATTGTAAAATCCTGATTTTTGCCATTTATAACCAGATTTATCTTGTCCTGAGACTGATTTACATAACTATATAAATCGCCTGGTAAAACCTCGTTTCTTGCCCAACCCGGAACTCTCAATTTTAAGGCAAAATCACCCGATTTTTCAGGGTTTACGGTCATTTTTATCTTACCATCCCAGGGGTAATTTGTCTCCTGAGTTATTTTAATTTGATTTTCATTTAAGTCTACGGTGGCTTCATTTGAAGCATAAAGATTCACAAAAATAGCATCGCTGCTTTTTGAATAAATCAGCCCCGGAATTGCTGGAATAAAACGCACCAGATTAGTAGGACAGCACGAACAATCAAACCAATCTTTGCGCGTACAAGCACCTTGATTAAATTTATAAACTCCGTCAGATTCTAATGCATTGGGATAGAAAAACTTAGTTCCGTCAAGGGAAAGGCCTGAAATTAAACCGTTGTACAATGTTCTTTCTATAACATCAAAATATTTTACGTCACCTGTGAGATCATGTAAACGATGATTCCAATACACATCGCCTATCGCGGCACAAGTCTCGTTGTAAGCGGTAAGATTAGGAAGTTCATAATTTTTACCAAAAGCTTCGCCTTCGTGCTTCGCTCCTATCCCGCCGGTGATGTACATTTTTTTATCAACCATATTATCCCAGAGATTAAATACGGCATGTTTATAATCATTATCGCCTTCTAATGCAGCGATATCGGTCATTCCCGCATAAACATAAACTGCACGAACGGCATGCCCTTTTACTTCATCCTGATCTATTAACGGAATGCTATCTTGCGAATAAGCTCCGTATAATTCGTGATTTTCAGGATTGCCACGGTTGTCTAAAAAGTACCGCGCCATATCCAGGTATTTCTTTTCGTTGGTGATTTTATATAGCTGAATTAAACCAGTCTCTATAATTTCATGACCCGGAACAGCTTTTATTTCACCTTCAGCATCACCGAAGGTTTTGCAGATTAAATCGGCATTTTTAAGGGCGATATCGAGAAAGTTGCGTTTTCCGGTGGCTTTATAATGCACAGCCGCAGCTTCATATAAATGACCTGCATTATACAATTCATGGCTCATATTGAGGTATTCCCAACGCTTGCCTTCTGTGACTTTAACCCACGGAGCGGGTGGTTTTGCAGGATCAATTGTGCGCCATGTGGTGAGGTAGCCATCTTTTTCCTGCCCCACTTTTATTATCGCGATTAAAGAATCAAGCAAAACATCTAGCTTTTCATTGGGAGCACTAATCAGCGAATTTGAAGCTCCTTCTATAATTTTATACAAATCTGAATCATCAAAAGGCATCGCACCTTTTACAGAACCTTTCATTTTACCACCCGCGATTAGAAAGTTGTCCATTCGGCCTTCTTCTTCGCATTTATCAATTGCATACTGAATGGTTTTTTCCTGTACGCGTTTTATAATAGGAAGCCAGAAATCATCTGTTAGTTTTACATGCTGAATGTTGACAGGTTCAATTTTATAGCCCGATTCTTCTTTAGCTTCAGAAGAATTTATCGCGAGTTCTTGTGGTTTTTCTTTGCAGGAAATTGTTCCCAGAAAAACGAATAAAACGCAAGCTTTTGCTATGTGTGAGATCTGTTTTTTCATTTAATCAAGAACATTAGTTTTTAGTTTAGGCCAGCCATCATTCCATTCCAGTTCGGAAATTTTTAGTTTAGGTGCGCCATTATCGTGTGCATCATATGCATGAAAAATAATATAATCTTTCCCATCAAATTTATAGGTGCTGTTATGACCTGCGCCATACCAGTTAGAATTTCCTTCTACCAATAAAGTGCCGCCTCCATTATTTAACTCTTTTCCAGATTTATCTACATAAGGCCCTGTAACATTTTTAGATCTGCCTACAACCACTTTATAAGTGCTGTTCTCACCACGACAACAGAGATCCCAAGAAAGAAATAAATAGTAATAGTCGTTTTTCTTGAAAATAAAAGGAGCTTCCAGAGCTGCATTTCCAGGATCTGAATCTGCCAATTCAAAATTTCGCTCTCTGCGAGCGATGGTATGCCATTCTTGAGGTTGGGCGATTTCAGTCAGATTTTTATTCAGTTTTACTAATTTTAAACCATCCCAAAAGGAACCAAAAGCCAGCCAAGGCGTATTATTTTCATCGATTATAAGATTAGGATCGATTGCATTCCACAGATCACGATTGGGGATTGATTCAATCACAATTCCATGATCTTTCCAGTTATAATTTTCATCTTTAGGATCAAGAACAGTATTTGTAGCTACGCCAATTGCAGAGGTGTTTTTACCAAAAGCCGAAACCGAATAATACAGATAATAAACTCCGTCATGAAGCGAAATATCGGGCGCCCAGATATGATTTTTAAAATCATTTACTACCGAATCTGCCCAGACCGGTTTTTGCTCAAAAACCTGCGGACCTTGTTCCCAATTCTTTAAATCTAGCGAACTAAAAGTACTTATGCCGCGACCTGTGCAATAAATATAATAGGTATTGCCTTCTTTTATCGCCACCGGATCGTGAACACGTATCTGCTGAGCGTAGCCAAAATTGGTCAAAAACAGCCCAAAAACGGCTAAAAATCGGTAAAAAATGGTCAATTTCTTCATATTTATAAAAAATTCACAAACCATTGATATCCTTTTATTTATAATGATTGATAATGGTCTTTATTTGTTAAATGCCCATTATGGGCTTTCATGATTTAAGTTATTCCTGAATACCTTCAGAAGTCATTTGTATGCGTTTTATAGTTCCATCTTCATTATAAAAAAGTCGGTCAACACAAACCGATCTGTGAAAACTGCTTCCGTGGGTAGGAATGCTGCCGTTATGATAAATGAAATAGGATTTTCCTTTAAAATCTATGATCGCCTGATGATTCGTATTGCTATTCCCGGCAACTTCATTTAAAATCCCTTTGTATTCCCACGGCCCTGTAATAGACTTGCTCATCGCGTAAGCTGTTTTCTCCGGAAAATCATAAGCGTATGATAAATAATACCAATCTCCTCGTTTATGAATCCACGGTGCTTCAGTGAATTTTGGAAGATCAACGGTCTGAATTTCTCCATCCCTCTCTACCATATTTTTCTTAAGCTTCACATATTTACAAACCCGGTTTCCCCAATACAAATAGGCCTGCCCAACATCATCTATATAGATAGTTGGATCAATATCATCCCAGCCAATATCTGTTTGGGTGGTCATATCATTTGTAATAAGCGCTTTCCCAATTGCATCTTTAAAAGGACCGGTAGGACTATCTGAAACGGCAACACCAATAGCTTTGCCGGGATGTGTCGAATCGTGTTCTACAGTAACGTACCAGTAAAACTTTCTGTCACGCTCAATTACCTGAGCCGCCCATGCATCACCTTTTGCCCATTTAAAATCTGATGGTTTTAAAGGCACAGGATGTTCTTTCCAGTTTACCATATCATTAGAAGAATAGACTAACCATTCATTCATAATATACCGCTCTTCATTGTCTGCTGCCTGATCGTGGCCGGCGTATAAATAAACGGTGTCATCGTAAACCAAAGCCGCCGCATCTGCGG
>JBALXG010000179.1:0-6099 GCA_036961055.1 Leeuwenhoekiella sp.
GTTAAAAATTGCGCCTGATTATCTTTGAGCAAACTACCCATAATAAGATAATCAAGATCATGATCTCGTCTAAAGTCAAGTAAAGTTTCAGAAAGCAATCCTGATCCTGCCGTATTAAGATGAATGTATTGCGAGGTGACCGGAAATTCTTTTTTTAAGTTTTTCATTAGAAAGAATAGAAAATAAATGGTGTAACTTTGATTAATTATTGCCAAAAACAGGCTAAAAACCGGTTTTTTCGATAATAATTCTAAGCCTTTGCAAAATACGCAAACACCTATTTGCAATATTAATTTTGTCAATTAAATCTTGTTTAAATGTTTACCAAGAAAAAAGAGAGTGTAAAAATTGATCCAGTACAGCGAGAGCTTATTGAGAATGCACAACGACGCGTGAAACAAAAGAAAAATCTTTTCAGACATTTTGTGATTTTTCTGGCTGGAGCCGTCATTCTTATAATATTGAACCTTGTTCTTGATTTTGGCAAAGATATTAGACCACTAGATGTAGACTGGTTTGTATGGGCGATTATAATCTGGTTTTTCTTCTTTCTTATACATTTTCTTAATGTGTTTTTACTAAGCAGCTTAATGAGTAAAAAATGGGAAAATGAGCAGGTTGAGCGTCTCGTAGATAAACAAAAAGCTAAAATTGCACAATTGCAAAATACGGTTGAAATAGAAAATCCCCTTCCTGAAAAAAAAAGTCCGCTTTTAAGACCCAATCATCCATTAGATCTTTAATGCCTCCCAGAATTACTATCATAGCAGCAGCGGCAGAGAACAATGCTTTAGGAAAAGACAATGATCTCGTTTGGCATCTGCCAGATGATTTTAAAAGGTTTAAACAGCTTACTACAGGTCATCATATTATTATGGGGCGCAAAACCTTTGAATCGTTTCCTAAATTATTGCCTAATAGAACTCATATAATTATTACACGTCAAAAAGATTATCATCCTAAAGGCGCTATAGTAGTAAACAGTCTTGAAGATGCTCTCGCCCTTTCTAAAGATGATGATAACGCGTATATAATAGGTGGTGGTGAGATTTATGCTCTGGCGTTAAAAAAAGCAACGCATATTGAACTTACCAGAGTGCATGCAAAATTTGAAGCAGATACTTTTTTTCCTGAAATAAATGAAAATGATTGGAAATTGCTAAAAGAGGAATTTTATACTAAAGATAGCCGGCACAATTACGACTTCACTTATTTAACTTATGCTCGCAAATAGTTTTTTAAAGCATATTAGCGAATTACATGGTTTTCAAATAGTGGATCATAAACCACTTTCAGGCGGTGATATTAATGAAGTTTATCTTTTAGAAACTAAAAGCGAAAAACTGGTTGTAAAAGTTAATGATGCTGAAAAGTTTCCCGCCATGTTTGAAATGGAAAAAGATGGACTGAACCGTCTAGCTGAAGCTAAAACATTACGCATACCAGAAGTAATCGCCGTAGGTGAAGCCGAAAAGTTAAGTTACCTCATTTTGGAAAACGTCGAAAAATCACCTCAAATTACCGATTTTTGGGAGGTTTTTGGAGATAAAATCGCAAAATTACATCAAAATTCTTCAAGCCATTTTGGCTTAGAAAAAGATAATTACATAGGTAGTTTACCTCAAATTAATGCCTTTAACGATAATGCGGCTTCCTTTTACATAGAACAGCGTCTGGAACCTCAGTTCAAACTCGCTTTAGACAAAGGCTATATATTTAAGGATTTAAGTGATTTTTATAATTCAATAGAAAAAATAATTCCTGATGAGCCGCCTGCTTTAATTCATGGTGACTTATGGAGTGGTAATTTTCTTATTGATGATGTAGGCATGCCTTGCCTAATAGATCCCGCTGTAGCTTATGCTCCCAGAGAAATTGATCTTGCATTAATGCAGTTATTTGGCGGTTTTGATGAGCAGTTATTTAAAACTTATAATGAAGTCTTCCCTCTAGAAAATGACTGGCAGGAGCGTATAAAACTCTTTCAGCTTTATCATGTTTTAGTACATGTTAATCTCTTTGGGGGCGGCTATTTTAGTCAGGCTAAAAGTATAATGAAGCAGTACCTTTAGTTTTAACAAAAATTACGGTTTCGGTATTTAGTTTTAGCAATCCTTTGGCGGTTAAAGATTTTTCTTCCACTTATCTTTAAAATAAAACTAAAATTATGAGCACTAAGAACTTATATAACAAAGAAGCACAAAAAAAAATAAAAGATTTAGCTGAAGATATTGACTTTGTCATGATGGCTACTAACCTTGGTAAAAAACCTGTAAGCGCTATTCCTATGAGCACAAAAAAGGTTGACGAAGACGGAAATATATGGTTTTTGAGTGGTAAAAACAGTGACCACAATAAGGACATTGAAATGGACAGCAATATTCAACTTTTATATTCAGATCCTTCATCAATGCGTTTTCTATCAGTTTATTCTGAAGCACAAATTGTAACAGACAAATCAGTTTTAAAAGAATTATATGGTAAAACTGATGATAACTGGTTTGACGGTGTAGATGACCCTAATCTCACAGCTCTAAAATGTATGCCAAAGGAGTCCTTTTACTGGGATACTAAAAATAATAAGCTTGTTACACTTTTTAAAATGGGTGTAGGTGCTGTTACTGGAAATCAACCTGACATAAGTGAACAAGGAAAAATAAAAGTTTAAATTAGAGAATTTTATTTTTACTTATAAAAGATTATTGAAGAGTGCTGATTATTATCAGCATTCTTTTTCTTTTACTGGGATATCCTAATATACTATCTATTTCTTTTATAAAATAAGCCTGTTTCATTTGTTTTATAATACTTTCTTTATACAAAGTAAACTCCTCTGCCTTTAAGGTCTTGCCGTCTACTATAAATATGTAATTTGAATTATTTTGCTGTTTTAAAAAGTAATTTATTTGTAATGCAGCTTCTTTTAAATTAGCTTTTTCGTCATTGACATAAGGCATATCAATGGGTCTATTACGTATTACTTCGTTTGTTGAAGGTCGCACTTGCGCATAATCCCTCTGGCTACAGATTAGGTATGCTATTACTATTACAATTTTGGTGAAACTCATAATTATATGAATATAATAATTATTTACGAAAATTTCAATAAGACTTCAATTAGACTTTATTTTAAAATAAAAACTTGAAGATTTCACAATGCCTCATCATATGTGTATTTTTACAACTTAACATAAAAGATTATGAAAGCATATATATTTCCGGGTCAGGGAGCGCAATTTTCAGGTATGGGCAAAGACATATACCATACCTCTGCAGAAGCTCGCGCTCTGTTTGAACAGGCAAATGAAATTCTGGGCTTTAACATTACAAAAACAATGTTTGAAGGTTCTACTGAAGAATTAAAGGAAACTAATGTCACCCAACCAGCTATTTTTTTACATTCTGTAGCACTATTTAAAGCCTTGGGTGAAAATATTGAACCCGCAATGGTTGCTGGACATTCATTAGGAGAATTTTCTGCACTTGTGGCAAATAAAACTCTCAATTTTGAAGACGGACTCAAACTTGTAGCACAAAGAGCACAAGCCATGCAAAAGGCATGTGATCTGCAACCTTCAACAATGGCAGCTGTTTTAGGACTTGAAGATGAGATTGTAGAAGCTGTGTGTGCAGATGTAGATGGTATTGTGGTAGCTGCCAATTATAACTGCCCGGGTCAATTAATAATCTCTGGTGAAATTAAAGCGGTTGAAGAAGCTTGTGAACGTTTAAAGGAAAGAGGTGCTAAACGCGCCCTTATTCTACCAGTGGGTGGCGCTTTTCATTCTCCTTTAATGGAGCCTGCTCGTGAAGAACTCGCTGCTGCGATAGAGAATACTACTTTTGGAGAACCCAGCTGTCCTATTTACCAAAATGTAAGTACTTATGCAGTTACAACACCTGATGAGATAAAGGAAAATTTATTGTTTCAACTCACAGCACCTGTAAAATGGACTCAAAGTGTTGAAAATATGATTAAAGATGGAGCCAGTGAGTTTATAGAAGTTGGTCCTGGCAAAGTTTTACAGGGCCTTGTCAAAAAAATAGATCGCTCTGCCGTTATAAGTAGTGCAGAACTTTCTTAAACAAAAAAAGCCCCGCATTGCGGGGCTCTATTTTTAGGTTTTTCAACAATTACATGTCGTCATTTCCTTCTACTTCGTCTTTTACTTCTGTAGCAGCATCATCAATAGCATCTCCTGTATCTTCAGCAGCGTTATCAATTGCATCACCTGCATCATCAATTGCGTCACCCATATCATCAGCTGCAGATTCCATAGAATCTTCTGCTTTATCTTGAGTAGTTTCACGACAAGCAGACACTGATACTACAAGCATAAGAGCCATTGCACTGTAAATAATCTTTTTCATTGTTTTAAATTTTAAATTAGTGTTACGAGAGCGCTAAATTATATAAATTCTCATTACATAATTGATTTTTCATTTAAATATTTCCAGTAACGTTTTGGGACATGTCGTATGTGTAATTTCATATTAATTCTCGACTTAATATTTGTACTTTTAAAATAGTCTCGCCAGAGCAAATCATAGGTCTCTTCATCTACGTTAAACACAGACTTATTTTGTTTATTATCATCAAAATACATTTTAATTGTGTCTACTTTTTCAAGGTCATAATACAGCCCAAAATCCCGATTTATGTCATAAATAATCCATTTTTGATCTGCATATCTGTTTTTAAAATGCTTTAAAATGAGTGGTAAAACGTTAAAATCTGGAGCGATTTTAGCAAAGTAGATAGCATCTTTTGTCAATTGAAATCTTATAAAAGCTTCCATTCTATGTTTTTCTCTCCCTACCATCTTTGTCACCTGCGCACAACTCAAAATATCTGGATGACCATAATCTTTTTCATTACTAGTTTTTAGAACATATTGCAATGCCCGAAGCATAACAATCTCATGATTATCTATCTCGCTTAAAAATGACCAGTATAAATTATGCCTGAGGTTTGAAAAGTATTCCAAACCTTTCCAAACGCGGTTAGCTTTTGTCTCATCAGTTATAATCTCAATATTTTCTGCAAAAAATCCGGCTTGAAATTTTATTTGGGGAGTTATAGAAACGACATCAAGTTTTTGCTCATACACTGTAAACACTGCGGTTAGAAAACCATCAAAACTTCCATCATAAACTAATCTGACTTTCATTGTTTCTAAAATAACTGCAACTGCTTATTATACATTTTTTGATATTTACTTTGGCTTTGCTGTAAAATCATGCTTTTTATACGCTCTGCTGTAAGATCGCGCCGTTCCCAATCATTAGAATCGCAAACCATAAAATATTTTGCACGGCTCATTGCGATTCCTATTGCCTTTAAATTCTCAATATTAAGTTTTCTATATTTTCTGGCGTTTAAAATCTTATAAACAGACTTCATTCCCAACCCGGGAATGCGCGCAAGCATACGCTTATCTGCTTTATTTACATCTACAGGAAAGTGCTGAAGATTGCGCAGCGCCCAACTTAGTTTTGGATCTATATCTACATCAAGATTAGGGTGTGTATCATTTAAAATTTCCCTTACATCAAAACCATAAAAACGCAGTAGCCAGTCAGTTTGATAAAGTCGGTTTTCTCGCAACATAGGGACCTCAGTTCCTAGCGCCGGCAGCCTGTTATCTGCAAGCACAGGCACATATCCTGAATAATATACACGTTTCATATTATATGTGCTGTAATAATGCACGGCAGAATACATTACATCTTTATCACTTTCACCAGTTGCCCCCACAATCATCTGTGTACTTTGCCCGGCAGGAGCATATTTAGGCACATTTTTAATGACTTTAATATCTGCTTTATACTGAATGATTTCATTTTTGACCTTTTCCATAGGCTTAATGAAGTCTTTATGGTCTTTTTCAGGAGCGAGTAACTTTAGACCTGAAACTGTGGGTATTTCGATATTAACTGAAAGGCGATCTGCATACAAACCAGCCTCACGCATGAGCTCATCACTCGCTCCGGGAATAGATTTTAAATGTATATAACCGTTAAAATTTTCTTCTAGCCTGAGCTTTTTTGCAACTGCAATTAACCGCTCCATTGTGTAATCTGGATTATGAAAAATGC
>JBALXG010000017.1:0-16109 GCA_036961055.1 Leeuwenhoekiella sp.
CGCTTACTGCAGTGGTTTTGCAACTTTCGTCATCATAACCCGAATAAATTGTAGTGTCAGAACTAGCATTGAAAGTTATTGCTGCAGGTTGTGAAATTGTAATATTATCTTCACTTACAACCGTACCTAAAGCATCTGTAACTTCTACAGTATAAGTTGCAGCATCAAGATCTACCGCAGTTTCGGTAGTTTGACCATCACTCCACAAATAACTATAAGGAGTTACACCACCAGAAACTACCGCTGTTGCAGTACCATCTTGTGCATCATTACAGCTTAAATTTACAACGTCAACCGAAGTAATTGCTAACGGATCTTTAAACTCAAATCTTGCCGAAATAGGAAAATGGTCTGACGTCGTGCGCGTATAATCATTATCATAAACTTCATAATGTACAGAAGCTGTCCCATCAATATAATTGTCAAAAAGCTCATTTGTTATTGTGATATGATCAATCATATTAGGATAAGAAACATAAGAACGTTTCCCCTCATCACTTAAAGCGGAAGTAACCACATTATAATTTGCCGTATCATTTACATAAGCTTCATAACTGGTAACCGTTGTGTTAATACCTTCGGCAACAGTCTCGTCAACATCATCATTGTAATCACCTAAAACAATAACATTTCGATTAGCAAACTGAACATCAAGTGTGTCTTTCAACACTTCAACATCATATTTACGCATATCATATTTTGCCTGTAGATCACCAGTATTTGCACGGGCATGCAAAGCGATAATATCCATTTGCTCGCTTACTCCATTTATAGTGACATTTGCTGTCATTAAAAAGGGTAAACGACCGCTGGCGTAAAAACGAGTATGATCTTCTTCAGGATAATCTACAAGCAGACTGCCATCACCTCCGTAATATGGATGAAGAGATTTTAGCAGGATTTTTGTACTTACAGGTGAAACAGTAGAAGTTTTGTAAATAAAACCAACCTTTTGATGTGGTGGTGTTCCGTACGGTTCTGGATAAGAAACACCTTCTGAAAGAACATAATCATAACCCGGTAAACGGCTTACAAGATCTGCAAACAAAACATCATCAGAAACTTCTTCAACTGTTAGCACATCAAGATCAAGATTTTTAATAACCGTAAGAACGCTATCTCTCTGTATAGAATCAGACATTGGGTTACCAGCTGCAGGTGAGTTACTTTCGTCACCAAACCACTCGATATTCCACGCAGCAATATCAAAAGTATCATCTTTTGATGTTCCTATTGAATCTCCCGGCGCTACGTATTTTTCGGCGCAAGGTATATCTGAAGCCATGCGTGGTAACAATTGAAAAGTCTCATTATATCTGCTTACGATTACCGTAATAGCCTCACAACTTTCCGGTTGAGCAAGACCTACAAGATCTTCAACATCATAATCAATTCGCAGTTCTGCGCTTCCGCTGGCATCTGTTATTACATAGTTAGAATTACCAAAGAATAAATTCCCAGCCTCAGCAAAGTTTACATTTTCTATACGAACCAGTTGGCCTGGGTAATTACTTATTTCAGCTAATGTAACTGTAACAGGAGTTATAGTACCTGTTGCTGGCTCACTATATTCTACCGCAGTAACAGGACTTAACTGAATCAAACCATTGTAAGCTGTACGTGTACCGGTGACTGTTATTGCATCGCCTATAGCGAAAACACCATCACCATGAACAGCCTGGTCAAAAATGGCTATTGCACCTGTTTCATCCTGAATATAAGCAGGACCGGCAAATTGATCTGAAGCTGTAAGAACTCCGGATATAGTAACTGTTGTACCTTCTGCGGCAGCGCGAGCTTCTGCAATAGTAATAATTGTTCCCGGATCAATTGGGTCTGGGTCTGGATCTGGTGTGATCACACCACCAAAACTTTGACCTTCATTAATTGCTCCCGGTGTTGCAGCCACGGTATCCCAGATAAAATCGGCATACTCTGCGCCTGTTCCTGTTAAACTAAGCGATAAACCAATAGCGGTTGAAGATGTTTCTTCAACACCAATATCTGTACTTGTAATGTCAATCGCTGGACCATCTGCCGCAGTCATTGTACCTTCATAGCTTAAAAACTGAACAACTGTACCTTCAGCATCTACAAGAGCAATCCCGTCAGGACCTCCGTTTTGTATGCCGGAAATGGCGAAATTTAACGTTCCGAACCGGTTATCCTGATTAGGAATTGTTCCGCTAAGCGAAATAGTATTATAAACCGTATTACTTGAACCATTGTATAAAACCAGAGACCAGCCAGAAACATCAGTTCCCGAAGTACCTGCAATTTCTATGGCTTCATCAACATCACCACCTGTATTATCATAGTGTATTTCATTAATAAAAACAAGAGTCTCAGGATTAAATAGCTGATCTGTATTGGGTGCTCCATACGTATTAGTTTCAGTAACTGTCCACGTAAAATCACTATAAACTTTACCCTCACCGGCAAGACTCAAAGATGCTCCTACAGGCGTTGATCCTGTTTCTTCAACACCTATATCTGTACTGGTCATACCAGTTGCCGCGCCTGCGGTAGCGGTAATTGTACCTTCGTAGCTCAAAAACTGAACAACTGAACCTTCGGCATCAATAAGTGCAAACCCATCTGGTGCACCATTTTGAATACCACTTATAAGTTTTAATACAGTACCGTAACCGTTTTGTTGATCAGGTATAACTTCGGTAAAATCTACTGTATCGTAAACCGTACCATTTGAACCATTATAAAGAGCAAGAGAATACCCTGTAAGGTTTGTACCAGCGGGACCTGCTATTTCTGCAGCTTCATCTACATCACCACTTGCGTTGTCATAGTGCATTTCGTTGATAAAAACAGTAATATCTTCAACTGGTTGAGGATCTGGTGTGGGATCTGGATCTGGAGTTGGGTCAGGATCAGTTCCGCCTTCGCCAAATGACTGAGAAGTATTTACTGCCCCAAAAGTACTAGTTGCAGTAAGTTCCCAGGTAAAATCTGCATAAGAACTACCTGCACCTGATAATGACAAAGATGAACCTACAGGAGTGGTCGTAGTTTCCGCAACAACTATATCTGTACTGGTCATTCCATCTGCCGCACCGCCTACAGCATCAAAAGTGCCTTCGTAACTTAAAAATTGAATTACTGTACCTGAGGCATCAACTAATGCAACACCATCTGGCGCACCATTTTGTATACCAGCATAATCATAACTTTGTGTGCCAAAACCATTTGATTGATCTGCAACGATGCCAGATAAAGTAATTGTACCATAAGAGGCGCCATTATTTCCATTGTAAAGTACAAGCGACCAATCGGTTAAATCAGTTCCTGCCGGTGCTGCTACCTCTATAGCTTCACCCGTGTCTCCACCATCATTATCATAGTGAATTTCATTAATAAAAACTGTCTGTGCAAATGTGATGACTGGAAATATAAAAGCCATCATAAACACAAACAGAAGGGGTAATTTTCTGTTCATTAGGTTTAATTTATTGAGTTAATAATTACCCGAAATTAACTAATGAACATCTTATGTATGTTTCCTAAATATTAAAAAATACCGAAAGTTATAAACGATTAAATAACATGAATTAACGATGAAATGCGCTTATTAATGCAGCTCCACTAAAAGTAGCAGTTATTTATTTTTATCTTATTGATAACTAATATACTAGGATTTAACTCCGCTTATATTATATACAAAAGCCCGATATTTTAAAAGTGCCACAAAAACTGCTCCTCCTACTGCATTTCCCACCAGTGCCAGACCTTCAAAAGACAGATAATCATACCATGAAATATTGGGCGAACTTACTAATCCTGCAAATACTTCAACATTTCCTATTATGCTGTGATGCAGACCAGTAAATGCCATTACCGAAGTTACAATATAGATAATTATGATTCTGCTCATGGTGTCTTGAGAAGAAGTCATTAACCAGGATAATAGCCCCATTAACCAGCCTGCAAGTATAGCACTTACAAAAATCACAATAGGTGCAACTTTTGTAACATGAGTTGCGATCTTATCAACAGCCAGAACGTTAAAAATTCCTAATTTTGGTCCTATCCATATTAAAAGAAATGCTATTAAGTAGCCCCCGAGTAAATTACCTACAATAACTAATCCCCAAAGTTTAAGTAAACTTCCTATTGTGCGTTTTTTATTAAGTACCGGTAAACTGAGTAAAGAAGTCTGCTCTGTAAATAAAATTGATTGACCTAAAATTACAAGTATAAAACCTATAGGATATACAAATGCCATCAGTTTAAAAACAGTCTCCTCCTCTACTTTTCCATAAAAAAAAGTAAAAACAGTACAAAGCATCAGGTAACTAAATCCTATCTCCAGACCAGCAGTAAGCGAACTTAGAAGAATACTGCTTGAATTGCGGTCATATGTTTCCTGACCTTCAATAATCTGTTGCTTTAAAATTTCACCATGCGTTTTTGCACGATCATCACCAGATTCAGAATTTTTAATTTCGTTATCAATATTCTCTTGTTTCTTCTCTTTTTTAGCAGTTTTATTTTTTTCGTCCTTTGCCATATTTTCTAGTTAATTTGTCACATTTCACCAATAAAAAGAGCCACCTTATTGCAGATGACCCTTTAATCTTTCCCTGAAAAACTGTCTTCAGGAATTTTAAATTTTGACTTATTTTACACTAAGCAGTTAGCTTATCTTTAAAATCATTTATAATTCCGCCTTTAAGTAAAACCCTTATCTGGCGATCACTTAAAGTATGTTTTGCAGGAATTGAAAAGGAACCTGTTTCTCTCTTTACAATAACTTCAATTGTTTCTCTGTTTTCGACCGCAGATCTAAGATTTTTAAATTCAATTATATCACCCTGATTAATTTTATCATAATCTGCATTGTCTTCAAATTCCATAGGAAGGATACCAAAATTAACCAGATTTTGCCATGCGATACGCGCATAACTTTTGGCTAACACCGCCACCTGACCCAAATATTTAGGCGCTAATGCCGCGTGTTCTCTGCTACTTCCCTGTGCATAGTTATCTCCCGCCACCACAATATGACCCCCATATTGATTTTTAGATTCCATAGCTCTGTCGTAAAAAGTTTCATCTATTACAATGAAGCTGTATTTACTTATTTCTGGAAGATTACTTCTAAATGGTAAAACTTCGGCTCCAGCCTTTAAAATTTCATCAGTAGAAATATTGTCACCCATCTTAAGCAATACAGGCACGTCGTATTCCTTTTTTAAAGGATCTATATACGGAAGTGATTTAATATTAGGACCTTTTTTAAGCTGTAAGCCTGTTGTATCTTCTACCGGGGCTACGAGTAAATCTGTATTTATTATGTGCATTTCAGGTTCATCAAAATGTGGATAATCCATACCATATAATTCTTTAAGATCTCTTGGGTCTGTGATCTTACCAGTTAGAGCCGAAGCTGCTGCAGTCTC
This sequence comes from Leeuwenhoekiella sp., assembly GCA_036961055.1. Lineage (GTDB taxonomy): Bacteria > Bacteroidota > Bacteroidia > Flavobacteriales > Flavobacteriaceae > Leeuwenhoekiella. The sequence goes on from JBALXG010000017.1 coordinate 5,418, forward strand.
AGGACTACATAGATGCACGCGGTCATCTTTTGTACCAGAACGATCTGGGAAATTACGCGGCATTGTACGCAAACTAATTGTATCGCTTGCGGGCGCTTGCCCCATACCAATACAACCCATACAACCACTCTGGTGAAAACGCGCTCCTGCTGTTATAAGATTTGCAAAAGCTTTAGTATCAATCATATTCTGAATGATTTGTCTGCTGGTAGGATTTATGTCGAAAGAAACATCCTGATTTATCGCTTTACCCTTAACTATTGCACCCGCAATCCAAAAATCCCTCAACCCGGGATTAGCCGAAGAACCTATAACAACCTGACTTATCGGTTGGCCGGCAACTTCACTTACAGGAACAACATTGCCCGGGCTGGTGGGCAAAGCGATTAGCGGAACTAAATCGTCAAGTACTATTTCATCATGAAGATCGTATTGAGCACCTTCATCCGCGAGAAGTTCACTCCAGTCCTCTTCCCTTCCCTGAGATTTTAAAAATCTTTTAGTCTCATGATCACTGGGAAAAACTGTTGTTGTAGCGCCTAATTCTGCGCCCATATTTGCAATAACGTGCCTGTCCATTGCAGTTAGGCTATTTAAGCCATCACCATAATATTCTATTATTTTTCCTACACCTCCTTTTACATCATGCCTGCGTAACATCTCAAGGATAACATCTTTTGCGCTTACCCAATCTGGTAACTTACCGGTAAGTTTTACACCCATTACAAGGGGCATTTTTACAAAATAAGGCTGGCCGGCAATTGCCGCAGCAACATCAAGACCGCCAGTACCTATAGCAAGCATACCTAAAGAGCCACCGGCACACGTGTGACTATCGCTTCCTAAAAGTGTTTTTCCAGGTTTGCCAAAACGTTCCATATGTACGGGGTGACTCACACCATTACCCGGGCGGCTAAACCATAATCCGAATTTTTGCGCAGCACTATGCAGAAATACATGATCATCTGCATTTTTAAAATCGGTTTGTAAAAGGTTATGATCAACATACTGTACGGCAACTTCGGTTTTTGCACGATCAAGACCTATGGCTTCTAGCTCCAGCTGTACCAGCGTTCCGGTCGCATCCTGTAATAAAGCCTGATCTATTTTTATACCTATTTCCTTACCGGGAATCAATTCTCCTTTAAGCAAATGTGCGTTAATTAATTTTTGGGTAACATTGAGAGCACTCATGTTTATATATTAAAAGTTTATTAATTATTTGAGAACTAAAAATTAAAGAGAAACCCCTGTCCATACAATTATTTAACAGCATTTTAGAATCTCAAAAATAAGGTTGACATTAATTGTATACTACATTTGTGCGAAATCGTAACGTATATGATCATCTGGGGATTATTTATTCTTTTTATCATAATTTGTCTTGCTCTTGATCTAGGAGTTTTTAATCGCCACTCCCATGTTATCAAAAGTAAGGAAGCCGGAATATGGACAGCTGTATGGTTTTCTGTCGCTATGGCTTTTGGTGGAATCATTTATTGGCTATTTTCAGCCGATTTAGTGGCAAATCCTGCCGATTTATCGCCTAACAGAGCGGTTTTAAAATATATCACGGGCTACCTTATAGAATTATCATTAAGTATTGATAATGTTTTTGTGATTGCCGTGATATTCTCTTCTTTTAAAATTCCTGATAAATATCAGCATCGTGTTCTTTTCTGGGGAATTCTGGGAGCCATTGTTTTTAGAGCTTTAATGATATTCTTTGGGGTCGCATTAATCAACAAATTTGACTGGATAATTTATGTATTTGGAGCGTTTTTGATTATCACAGCGATTAGAATGCTAAAAACAGAAGATGATGATTTTGATCCTAAAAAATCGTTCATCTTTAGATCTGTAAAAAAGGTTTTTCCCATTACACCTAATATTAATGGAAGTCATTTCTTTATAAAGCGCATGGGCGTAAGGGCGGCCACTCCTCTTTTTCTGGCTTTAATAGTAATAGAACTCACAGACATTTTATTTGCTCTAGATAGTATACCTGCTATTCTTGCTATTACTGCAGATCCTTTTATTGTTTTCACTTCTAATATACTGGCGATTTTAGGATTGCGCTCTATGTATTTTCTTATTTCGCGCATGCTTGCTAAATTTAGATTCATTAACTACAGCCTGGTTGTGATTCTTGCTTTCGTAGGTTTGAAAATGATATTCTCGCACCAGATAGAATTACCAGAATGGCTTTCATTAGCCGTTATAGTTGTCGCGTTAACGGGAGGTATTCTAGCTTCAATTTATATACCTGATAACGAAGGAGAAACCGTATAAAAAATAGGTGTTACAACCTTAAAAAACGCTTAAAAAGTCAAATTTTCTTCCCAAAGAAAACCTAAAGTAGTACGGGCTTGTCTGGCTATAGTTTAACTTTAGTTCAACTAAAATTACATTATGAATTACAATTTTGAATATCACGACGTTCAGGCAAGTGAGAGCCTTGAAACCTTTACCAGAGAAAAAATTGAAAAATTAGTAAACAAATATGATTTCATCGTGCGGGCAGATATTTTCTTTAAAACCGAAAATACTTCCAGTGATGAAACCGGAAAAAAATGTGGTTTACGCTTAAGCGCCCCCGGTCCCAGATTATTTGCTGAAAGTAATAGCAAAAACTTTCATGAGGCGGTTGCAGTATGCGTGAAAGAGCTGGACTCACAGCTTAAAAAGAGAAAAGATAAAATGAAATCACATCATTAATAGTTAAGCTTATGAAAGCAATTGCGAGAGATGAAAATCAAATAACATTAATTTATAGCAGTACTACACGTAATGGTCAACGTACACGTGCGCATGTAGATGCAGCTAAATTTGCAGAATTACAGACAATAGACATTGTAAAACAAAATCTTACAGGAACGCAATGGGCAGAAATTGCATCAGATCTTGGCAAAAAAATTAAAGACCTGATAAGTTTTGAAGAAGTTGAAGGAAATGAAGAACTGCGTAATGGAGACTTTGATGACAATGATTACATCAAAATTTTGCACGAGCAGCCTGACGTTCTTGCACATCCTATTGTTATACGTGGTGAGCGCATTAAGCAAATCGTTAATCCTACAGAAGTACAGGAATTTCTGGACGTTGATTCTGCCGGACTGAAAAAAGGTATGATGCAGGATGAGCCGCTTATTGAAAGACAAACAAAAGGAGAACACTATATTGACAAAAAAGATAATCTAGAAAATCCATAATAGTTAATACAGAAATAATTGACAAAAGGCGGCTAAAAACCGCCTTTTTCTATGTAAAATCAGCTTTATATTGTTGATTATTGTTTTACTGTTTCCAGCGGCTGAATGCTGGGTTTAATACGTTTATAGACGTCATATTGTTCCTGAGTAAAAATATCGCGCATTTCTGCACTTTCTTCCTCACTTAGATTATAAAGTGCATCAAGCTTTGCTTTGCCTGAATAATCTTTTTCTACCGACATTCTCCTCATAAGAAATTCGCCTATTTTAGTCTTAATAAGTAAATCCTGTTTACCCGTAAGCGCTAGTTTTTCATTATAAATTGTAGCGATAGAATCGGCTTTCTTTTCACTGGAGGTGTCAATCTTATTTAAAAATGCATTTTGAGCATTAACGTTACACATGACAAGAAATAGAGTTGCAATAGGTATAAAATTTTTCATGACGCGAAATTGATAAAACATTGATTTGTATCTATTTAAAAATCACACCCCTATTTTCTCAAGAGTCTTAAATCATTAATACAGGCCTCGCAAGCCTTTGCACACTGCTGGCAAGTCTCATTATTCATTCGATCACATGCGATAAGACATTCTTTACAAGCTTCAATGCAAATAGGTATGATACGATAAAATAAATCACTTTTTCTGGCCATTAAGCGCATTTGTAAATTACAGAGATCTGTACAATCTCTGCACAATCGCGCGCAATCAACACATTCTAACTCTTTTTTATTGCGAATACAGTAAGAAAGACATTCTTCTGTTTTAATAACGCAATGAACTAATGTGAGATTAACTGAAGTTGAAATGCCAGAATTCATGTGAATAAATTTATCTAAAATTATAGCATTAAAATGTTTGTTAAATTATTTTAACAGCGTTTAACTAACGTGTTTTTAATTTTTTAACGGGTTTCAATCTTCTCATTTATAAGATCAAGAGATTTTTGAACTGTTTGCATTTTGTCAAGTTCATCATCTGCTATTGTAATATCAAATTCATCTTCTATATCAAGTACAATATCAACAAGATGTGTAGAATTAATATTAAGATCTTCTGTAAGATGACTCTCCATTTCTACATCCTTTATAGAAACGTCTTCAGGAAGGTAAGTTGCAATGATTGTTTTTAGTTTACCAAATATTTCTTCGTTCATTCTGTAATTTTTTGTCACAAGATAATCTAATACCTTCGAAAAATCACACAACAATTTACATCGCCAAAACCAAAACTTGCCTTTATAAGAATTTCTGATTCAAAATTTAGTTTTTTAACTGGTATTCGAGAACTGTCAATAATCTTAGTAATATCAGGATGAATGCTGGTTAAGTTTATATTAGGAAATAAAAACCGATTTTTAAGCTGTAAAACCGACGCTACGCACTCAATACTTCCCGAAGCAGACAAGCAGTGACCCGTCATCCCTTTTAAAGAATTTATATATGGGAAATCACTACCGTTTCTTCCCAGTGCTTCTTCCCAGTTTTGCACCTCTAGAGCATCTTTAGTAGTTGCTGTTAAGTGACCGTTTATGGTATCAATATCTTTAGCTGAAATACCTGTCTCTTTTATGGCATCTGTAATACATTTTTGTACTGCAATTGAGTTAGGCGCTGTCATGGTACCACCAGAGCGTTGACCACCGCTGTTGCTGTTTCCTCCTAAAATTTCAGCATAAATTTGTGCGCCTCTTTCTTGAGCGCTTTCAAGACTTTCAAGCACTAAAGCACCTGCACCGCAGCCGGGAACAAATCCTTTAGCATTAGCATCCATAGGTTTTGAGGCATGTTGCGCATCATCATTAAAATCTGAAGGTAAAATGCGCAGCGCATCAAAACCTGCCCACACATAAGGCCCGCCATCGCTAGTGCTTCCTGCGAGCATTCTTTTTGCTTTACCTGATTTTATTCGCTCAAAAGCCATTAAAACGGCTTCTGTCCCCGTACTACACGCCGAAGAATTAGAAGTTACAAGATTACCCAATCCTAACATCCCGCCCAGATAGGCACTAACGCCGCTGCTCATAGTTTGCTGCACGGTAGTACTTGCCAGCCTTCTTCCGTTACCATCATCTATCTGATAGATACTTTCTCTAAATTTATCTACGCCCAGAGTACCCACACCAAATACAGTCCCGCTATCAAAATCACAGCTGTCTTTGGGAACCGGGAGACTGGCGTCCTTCCACGCTTCAATACCCGCCATTACACCATATAAAATACCTGCGCTATTAAAATTACGCAGTTGTAAAGGTGTAAAAATTTCAAGCTTTTTTGACTCAGGGATAAGTGGCATCCCTCCTATTTGACATGAAAAATTGAGCTTTTTTAATTCGCTGAAAAATCGGATTCCACTTCTACCTTCTTCTATAGCTTTCGCGAAAGCAGGAACTCCCACACCATTGGGCGCACAAACGCCTAAACCTGTAACTACTACCCGATTATTTTGCATGACCCTCAACTAACATTCCAGACAGAATACCTGAGCATACCTGATTACCCTTTTCATTAATAAGCTTAATCTTACACTTTAGCTTATTAAACCTAAAGTATTGTAATTGAGATTCAACAAAAACTTTTTCATTTGGATAAACTGGAGCGTAGAAATGCACGTTAGATTCTGTCATTGCAACCAAAGTATCTTTTTTAAGATCAACAGATTTTATAGATAACAAATAAATACCCAGACAAACCAGCCCAATTTGTGCCATACATTCGGTTAAAATAACACCTGGAGTTACGGGGAAATTCACAAAGTGACCTTTATAAAAAAAGGAATCTTCAGGAAAAGTATAATTTCCTGAGATTCCTGTTTCTGATACTTTCGTGATTTCGTCTACAAAAAGAAAAGGCTTTTTATATGGTAGTTTACTTATAATCTCTTCTTTTTCCAATGACAGTTTAGTTTATTATACATTCAAAACTCCCTATAGGTGAACCATCAGGAATTTTAGGTGAAGGAATGATTTTAAATTTTTCAGGCTCCTTCAAAAATTTTGCAATATCTAAAGCTATATATTTTTTATCAATATCACTTTCATTTTCCCACTCATTTGCATAATGCATTAATGTATTAATAGCAATAGCTTTAACCTGATCAATTGATTTATCACTTGCCGCAAGATTTTTAAGGTGTTTAACGACATTATAATTAATAGTCTGCTGCACATTTTTAAAGTAATTATCTTTAAAAGATTTATCTAAAGTTTGGTCGGTTAATTCTTCAACTATTTTCTGCAATCCGGGTTGTTTGTCATCCCAGGCTTTGTTTGCAACCAGTCTATTTGCCCGTTCTTCATTTAAAAGTAAATCTAAAGTCATGTCGCTAGCTGTTGAAACCGCTCCTAGTGGGTCAAAAGTAACTCCTGTATTGCTGTTAAAACTTTCTCGCGTACGATTATATTTAAAAGCTCTGGGTGGAAATAAACTCAACTTATCTTTAGGAATAGCAAGTTGCTCTGCACTTAAAGTTTTTAAAATAGCCTGCATTGCTGCTTCCTGCTCTTTAGAATCTATTAAGGCAACCGGTGTTAGCTCTTTATCGCCTTTAACCGTATAATTATAAAGAATTCCGCCTACAACTTTTATAGCGGCTTCGGTTTGATATCTGTGGTAAAAATAAAGCGGCACAAAAACATCTTCAAGCACCGTATAAGGTTCATTTGTACGAATGTTATCAATAGAAAAATTCTCAATTGCTTTTTTACGTAAGTCCAGTACGTTATTAAGTTCATCAGTTGCGCTGCTGCCATTATCCCATAAGTGAGCGTTAGGATGTGCACCACTTGCGGCACGCGCATCACTATCTGTTATAAATCGAAGACCTTTTTTCTCGGCGTCTGTCAATATCTTGTTTAGATACTCAGTCTCGTTTATTCCCTCAGGAACGTCGCTATAACTATAGTCAACAATTACTTTATCCCAAACGCCAATATCTTTAGCGTATGCATTACTGAAATCTACATCACCTTTTTTTAAGGTTAGCGTAGGGTGAGGATAGTCCATTACTGAAGCTCTATCTGTCGCACTCGCAGCAAAGTTATGCGTGAAACCTAACGTATGCCCTACTTCATGTGCTGCAAGTTGTCTTATACGTGCCAAGGCCATATCAAGCATAGGTTTATAATCATCATCACTCTTTGCTAATGGTTTGTTCATCAACGCCTGTGCAATTAGAAAATCCTGACGAATACGAAGGCTACCCAGACTTACATGCCCTTTTAAAATTTCGCCGGTACGAGGATCTACAACACTTGCCCCATAGCTCCAGCCGCGCGTACTGCGGTGCACCCATTGAATTACATTATATCTTAGGTCCATAGGATCTGCATCTTCAGGAAGCATTTTTACCTGAAATGCATTTTTATAACCTATCGCCTGAAATGCCTGATCCCACCAGCTAGTACCTTCCAGCAGTGCAGAGCGTACAGGTTCTGGAGTTCCGGGGTCTAGGTAATAAATTATAGGTTCTACCGGTTCACTTATAGCAGCTTCCGGGTTTTTCTTTTTAAGCCTGTGTCTTATTATTAGTCTTTTTGTAATGGGCTCCTGTACCGGGCTGGCATAATCCATATACGATATACCGATTGCGCCCGAACGTGGATCAAAATTTCTGGGTTCATAACCGTCATCAGGAAGTTCTACAAATGAATGATGCTCCTGTACGGTAACCAGTTCTGCATTAGGAACCACAGTACGAAGATTTTTACCAGTAGGTTCACCTTTAAAGGTAAGCAACGCTTCAAATTCTGTGTTTTTAGGAAATGACTTTGTGTTTTCCATAAACAAAGCGCTTTTTTCTATATCGAGCTTATAGGTTCCTTCATTGCTCTTTTTCAGCTTACCAATAACACCATGTGCATCTTCCATTAGAAACGGAGTGAAATCAATTAAATAGACGTTATTTTTTGTTTCTTTTATTTCGAAGCCATAAAGGACTGATTTACCAAAAGCCTGCTCAATAGATTTGCGCTCTGCTGCATTATCTGTAATAGCTCTGTAATCCTGATTAGGTTCAATAAGTAACAATTTATTGCCAGCTTTAATAAATTTGACAATTGCTGTCCCTCCCAGCTGACCGCGGTCTAAACCAATATCATTACTTCCCAGACCACTTTTAAGAGAATGTACATATATAAATTCCTTATCAAGTTTTTCTACCTCCAGATAAATTTTATCTTCTTTCTCATCATAATGATAGGTAAAAAAGCCTTTTTGTGATTTTAAATTTTCTTTGGAAGTTAGAAATTGTGCTGTAACTATTTGAGATAAGCTAAATAAAAGAATGAGTACTGCTTTTTTCATGGAATATAATTTCGTTATAAAATTCTGCTAAAAAATACAGATATATTTTTTGAAAATGCCTTAAAACCTCTTGACATATTTATAATTTATTTCCTCTTTAAATGCTAAAAAATCATTAAAAAAGGCGATTTTTAATAAGAATTTTGGGTTTTATTAATTTAATATGAGTATTTTCCATCCAAACCAATAATCAATGATAAACGCCCAACATCCTATATTTGCGGCTTATCAAAAAGACTCTAAATTTTATGATGAGATTTTTGAGAAAACCGGAGAAGTTAAAGAAATTTATAAAACTCTTTTTGAACTTTATAGTGAACATTCCGTTCAGGATTTTGTCAACCTAAATAATAAGGCTAAGGCCTCATTTTTTAATCAAGGCATCACCTTTCAGGTTTATAGCGATAATGAAACTAAAGAAAAAATATTCCCTTTTGATCTTTTTCCTCGTATAATAGATCCTGAAGAATGGGATCATATAGAAAGAGGAGTTTTACAGCGAAGTAAAGCTCTAAATCATTTTTTGTGGGATATTTATCACGATAAAAAGATTATTAAACAAGGTATAGTTCCGCTTGATCTTATAAGCTCATCTGCTAATTATCTGCACCAGATGGTAGGAGTTGACCCCCCGGGAGGAATTTACAATCATATCTCAGGAACAGATCTTATAAAACATTCTGACGGTAAGTATTATGTACTTGAAGACAATATACGCTGCCCATCGGGGGTAAGTTATGTTGTTTGTAACAGGACTGCTTTAAAGAGGGCGCTATTTGGCGTTTTTAATCATTATCAGGCGCATACTGTAACTGATTATGCTGAAAATCTTCTTGAAATAATGGAAAGCGTTAAACCAAAAGGAGTTGATGAGCCTAATTGTGTGGTTATAACTCCGGGAGTTTACAATTCGGCATACTATGAGCATTCCTATCTGGCAAAAGCAATGGGAGTAGAACTTGTTGAAGGAAGAGACTTGTTTGTAGAAAATGATTTTGTCTACATGAAAACTATAAATGGCCCTGAAAAAGTAGATGTTATTTATCGAAGAATTGATGATCTGTTTATAGATCCTCTTGAATTCAAACCAGAATCTGCTTTAGGGGTTCCCGGTTTGTTTTCGGCATACAAAAAAGGAAATGTTTGTCTTGTTAATGCTCCAGGTACCGGTGTTGCTGATGACAAAGCAATTTATACCTATATGCCACAAATTATAAAGTATTATCTTGATGAAGAGCCTATTTTAAGCAATGTGCATACCTATCATTGCAGTAGACCTGACGATATGAAGTTTGTATTAGATAACGTTCATAATCTGGTTATCAAACCTGTAGATGAAGCTGGAGGTTACGGTATTTCCATAGGTAATAAACTTACTAAAGAAGAAATAGAAAAAGTTAAAACAACCATTAAAGCTAATCCACGTAAATATATTGCTCAACCCATAATGTCACTTTCTGTTCATGCGACATATATTGAAGAAAGCGATTCCTTTGAGCCTAGACATGTTGACTTACGTACTTTTACACTGTTAGGTGAGGACAAGGATTTTGTGCTAAAAGGAGGCTTGACAAGAGTTGCCTTGCAGAGAGGGAATCTGGTAGTGAATTCATCTCAGGGTGGAGGATCAAAAGACACTTGGGTATTAAAAAAATAATTAAGAATTTATGTTAGCAAGAGTAGCCAATAATTTATTTTGGATGGGGCGTTATATTGAACGTTCAGAGCATGTAGCTCGATATTTAAACGTTAATTATTTCTCATCATTAGACGCTCCCAATGAGCGATCACAATCCAGACAATTAGTCTTAAGATCTATGTTGTTTATGGCTGGTGGCGAAGAAATTGAAGAAGATGTTATTTTAAATGAAGAAGACGTTCTATACGATGTCGCATTAAATCCAGATAAGCAATATTCTATAATAAACTGTTTAAAATTTGCAAGGGAAAATGCAAATAGTGCAAGAGATTTGATCTCTACAGAATTGTATGAATCTCTCAATAAATTTTATCACTTTATACTTAATTATAATGTTGATCATTTTACAAAAAGGGGATTGTATGATTTTACAATTCATGTTACAGAATCTACAGCGGTTTTAAGAGGTAAAATAAGAGGTACACTTTTACACGATGAGGTGTACGCAATAATTATGCTGGGCGTAAATCTAGAAA
>JBALXG010000180.1:0-6071 GCA_036961055.1 Leeuwenhoekiella sp.
GGAAGAAACTAAAGAAGTAAATATAGGTGTTGATTTTGGTCTTTTTGATAATTCGTTATCAGGGTCATTCGATTATTTTACCAGAAATACAGACGGTATTTTAATACAACCACCCATTGCTTCTGCAGTTGGAGAGGGAAGGGAGAAATGGTTAAATGGTGCCTCTACCCGTACAAATGGTTGGGAACTTAATCTTTCATATTCAAAAACTTTGGCAAATGATCTTTCTTTTTCAGTCACCACAAATTTTGGTGCATTTAAGGACAAGATAACAGACCTTCCCGAAGAAGCGATGACTGCTTATCCGGGAACAGCTCAAAATTCAATTATAGGTCATTCACAATTTTCAATTTTTGGTTATAAAACAAACGGTCTTTTTCAAAGTCAGGCTGAAGTAGAAGCACATCCTACAGGTGGTGCACAGGTAGGTAATGCCAGACCAGGCGGGATACGCATTGTAGATATTAATGAAGATGGAGTTATTAATTCTGATGATAGAGACTGGTTAGGAACAACTTTACCAAGTCTTGAATATGGTGTGAGAATTGACTTGAATTATAAGGATTTTGATTTTTCAATATTTGGTTCTGGAGTTACAGGAAGAATAGGTGTAGACCCTTATATAATGTATAACAATTTTGTGCCGGGACGGGAAAATGCTGCACCTGGAACTTTAAATGGATGGACTCCACAAAATACAAATACAGATATCCCATCACTAAGTTTGGTAAACAACCTTACAGAAAATTCAGATTACATCTATAGAAATAACTCTTATTTCAAACTTAGAAATCTACAGATAGGCTATTCGCTACCTAATGATCTTATAGAAAAATGGGCAGGAATGACCAATTTAAGGGTATACCTACAAGGTGAAAATCTACTTTGGGCTACACCTAATGGTTATATAGGTTCAGATCCAGAACGTACAGAAATAAATTCTATTCCGGTACCTACAACACTATCAGTAGGCTTTAATGTAAAATTTTAAAAAAATGATTACGATGAAAAATATATATAAAGCAGCGCTATTTCTCTTGTTAGGAGTAACGATGATTTCTTGTAACAGTGATTTTTTAGAAGTAGAACCATCTGGTGTACTATCTTCTGATAATGTAGCTACGGCAGAAAATGCCGAAGGACTTGTAATAGCAGCATACGCTGCTATAGGTAATGATAATATTGCAGGGCCTATTACAAATCCATGGGTCTATGGTAGCGTTAGAGCAGATGATGCTTATAAAGGAGGCGGCGGCCGTACAGATTTAGGCGAAATAGACCGGTATGAGCAATATAATCTTACGATACCTGATGCAGGAGATCTAATGGCGCCAATGACCTGGGAGAATTATTACAAAGCAATTTCCCGAGCCAACTTTGCCTTAAGAGTTATTAATGAAGTGCCAGATGCAGACTATGCAGACAAAACAACACGCATCGCAGAGCTTAGATTTTTAAGAGCTCATTCTCACTTCATGCTTAAATTAATGTTTAAACATATTCCATTTATAACTGAAGATTTAACTGATGATCAGATTTTAGAAACCTCTAATGATATGCCTAATGATGAACTTTGGGATGCTATTGCTCAGGATTTTCTATTTGCATACAACAATCTTCCTCAAACACAAGAACAAGTAGGCAGAGCAGATAAAAATGCAGCAGCGGGATATTTAGCTAAGCTAAGATTATATCAGGCTTATGAGCAGGATGAGCAAAATCAGGTAATTAATATTAATGAGTCACGCTTACAGGAAGTTATTGACTATGCAGATGCCGTTACCGGAAGTCTTGAAGCAGATTTTGCAGATAATTTTCTCCCCGGTTACGAGAATGGTCCGGAATCAATTTGGGCGGTTCAGTTCTCGCTAAATGACGGTACTGAGGTTGGTAGAGGAAGCTATGCCACAGCTCTTAACTCACCTACAGGTTCATCCTTTTATGGTTGCTGTGGTTTTCATCAGGCTAGTCAAAATATGGTGAATGCTTTTAAAACTGATGCTTCAGGTTTGCCTTTGCTTGAAACCTTTAATGATGCAGACATGACAGATGTTGATGCTTTTGGTAGCATAGACCCACGATTTGATCATACCGTAGGATTCCCTGACAGACCTTTTAAATATAGAAATACAGTAGAAGAACAAGGTGATTTAATTTACAAAACAAGTTGGGCCAGAGATCCAGGTGTATATGGATCGTATGGAAATATGAAAGAGCAACAAGCACCAGATTGCTCTTGCTGGGTAAAACAAGGTCCTTTTGTAGCAACCTCAGTTAATTATAGATTTATTCGTTATGCAGATGTCTTATTATTCAAGGCAGAGGCATTAATACAACTGGGCAGACAGGATGAAGCTTTACCTCTTATTAATGAGGTTCGAGCCAGAGCAGCCGCAAGCACAGAGAGACCATTGGCAGCAGGAGCGAGTGATGTTTATAATATAGGTCTCTATGATTCATTTCCTAGTAAAGAGTACGCTCTTGAAGCTTTAAAATTTGAGAGAAGACTTGAATTTGCAATGGAAGGCTGGCGCTTTTTTGACCTTGTGCGTTGGGGTGATGCCGCAGAAGTACTTAATGCATATCTGGCTGAAGAAAAGACAAAACATGATTATTTATCTAATGCTAATTTCACTTCGGGAAGAGATGAATACTTTCCTATTCCGCAAAAGGAAATTGACTTTACTCGTGGTTTGTACAAACAAAATCCCGGGTATTAAAACAAGCTTATAACTAAATCACAAATAAATTAATAATGAATAGTATGAAATTTAAATTAATTCTCTTCTGCTTGTGTTTTGCACAATTAGCACTGGCTCAGGAAAATCCTATCGGTATTTTTAAATATAATCAGGATATTGGTAATCCTAAACTCGCAGGATCTGCCACTTATGATGAAAATAGCCAAACCTATACAATTAAAGGTGCCGGTTATAATATCTGGGGTCAACGTGATGAGCATCATTATCTCTACAATAAACTTAAAGGAGATTTTATAGTCACTGCAAATTTTGAATTTGTTGGCGATAATGAAGTACATAGAAAAATTGGCTGGATGGCTCGTGCTTCAGAGCAGGACAATGCAGTTATGGTAGGCGGTTTTTTACATGGTGATGGTCTTACGGCAGGACAATGGCGGGAAAGAAGAGGAGCAGATATGCAAAATCCGGAAGATGATGTGTGGGCTTCTAAACGCTTTTTTCAGATTATACAATTAGAAAGGAAGGGAAACACATTCATAGTGAGAGCAGCGCATCCCGGCGAACCTTTTGAGGAAATTAGCTCTAAGGAGTTAGATTTTATGCCCGATGAGGTTTTAGCAGGAATAGTTATTGGTTCTCATGATGAAGATGTTGTTGAAACAGCAAAAGTCTGGAATGTTAGAATAGATCAACCAGTAGCAGAAGATTACAATCCTAATTCTGAAGGATGGATAGGTTGCAGATTAGAAACAATGAATGTTTTTGATGGTAAACGTAAAGTAATACATACCAGGGATGGCCGTTTTGAAGCGCCTAACTGGATGCCAAACGGGGATAAATTGATCTTTAATATGGATGGCTCTCTTTACACAATTCCTAAAGAAGGCGGTGATCTGTCAAAGGTAAATACGGGATCTGCTAATGACTTAAATAACGATCATTGTATATCTTTTGATGGTAAAATGATAGGCATAAGTCATAATGATGGTAAAGGCTCAAATGTGTTTGTTCTACCCCTTACAGGTGGCGAACCTACTGCTGTAACTACAGACGCGCCTTCCTATCTTCATGGCTGGGCGCCAAATAATAAGGAGGTCGTTTATGTTGCCCAAAGAGGCGGTAGTACAATTTATGATATTTATAGAAAATCTATAAAAGGTGGTAAAGAAGAAAAACTAACCGATAATAAAAAGCTCGAGCACGTTGATGGTTGCGAGTATTCCCCAGACGGGAAATATATTTATTATAATGGTTCGCAAAAAGGTGGCACTATGCAATTGTGGAGAATGAAACCTGATGGAAGCAATAAAGAGCAGTTGACTTTTGACCAATATAATAACTGGTTCCCTCATATTTCTCCAGATGGTAAATGGATCGCATTTATATCTTTTGAGCCAAATATCGAGTTAAATGCACACCCTTCATACAAAAGAGTGATGTTGCGATTAATGCCGGTTTCTGGGGGTGCGCCAAAAGTAATAGCCTATTTATATGGAGGTCAGGGAACTTTTAATGTGAATTCCTGGTCACCAGATAGTAAGCATCTTGCTTTTGTAAGTAATTCCTCAAAATAATGTTTTCGATTTGAATTGTTTTTTAAGTGTTGACTTTTAATATGGTTGGGTTGCAGAGTTAGAACTGCAGCCCAGCCTTTTAAACATTTTAGAAATTAATACTAAAAAAAATAAATTTCAGGTACATTTACTATCGTTGTAATAGCTTTATCAATTATTAATATAAATTATAAAATATGTCTCTAAAAAGAACAATTAAGGTAACCTGCTTTATCTTCATGTGTATGCTGTTTTCAAATACGGTTTTTGCACAGAAGCAATTTAAAGTTTTGTTGGTTACAGAAACCGCAGGCTGGCATCATGAATCTATAGATAATGGCATAGTCGCTATAAACGAACTTGCCGCCACACATAACTTTGATGTTGATAGACAACAGGACGCTATAAAAATTACAGAAGAAGGCCTAAAACCTTATGACGCAGTTATATTTTTAAGCACAACCGCAGATATTTTTGATGAAGATGAGCAAAAAGCTTTTGAGAAATATATTGAATCAGGTAAAGGGTATGTTGGTATTCACGCAGCTTCAGATACAGAATATGACTGGGAATGGTATACAAAATTAGTGGGTAGAATGTTCCATATACATCCTGCGCAGCAAACTGCAAAATTGAAGATTCTTGATCACAATTTCCCTGGGTTAGAGCATTTTCCTGATACATTATTGTGGACAGATGAATGGTATGATTTTAGTAAAGAAAATGTTGACAATCTACAGTATCTGGTTGCTGTAGATGAGAATTCATATAATCCGGTTGTAACATGGCAAAATCGGGATTTAGACCCAAAAACCGGAGAAATGGTTGATAGAAGTAGTAATGGCATGGGAGCTTTACATCCTATTTCCTGGTACCATGAGTTTGACGGTGGTAGAGCATTTTACACAGCACTGGGTCATATCCCAAAAGTGTATGAAAATCAGTGGTTTTTAGACCATTTATACGGCGGTATTTATTATGCAGCCACAGGAAAGGGAATTGAGAATATGAGCCAGATTGCAAAATAATAACAAAATTAAAACCATAGAAGTAATATCATGATACAAAGAAGAACATTTATAAAACAATCAGGACTTGCTTTAGCCGCAACTACCATTTTACCTAGTATGGTATTTAGTGATTCTAAAAAACATGCAATAGGTCTTCAGCTTTATTCTTTAAGGGAAACTATAGGTAACGATGTTGCAGGCACGCTTAAAAAAGTAGCAGATATAGGTTTTAAAGAAGTTGAAACTTATGGCTATTCTACAGAGAATAATTTTTGGGGAATCTCTGTCAAGGATTTTAAAAAGATGATTACAGATAACGGACTTACAACACCAAGCGGGCATTACGGGGTTGATCCTTTTTTAAAGGCTGAAGGAACTGAAGACGATTTTGCGTATAATCTGGATGTGGCTAATGAGTTGGGACAAGAATATGTTATTATACCGTACATAGGTCAGGACTTGCGTTCATCTATAAATGATTATAAAAAACTCTCTGATAAGCTGAATACTGCCGGCGAAATGTGTAAAAAAGCCGGACTCAAGCTCGCTTATCACAATCACGATTTTGAATTTACAGATTATGCAGGTCAAAATGGTCTTGAAACTTTTCTGGCAAATACAGATAAAAATCTGGTTTTCTTTGAGATGGATATTTACTGGGTTGTGCGCGCCGGTCAGGATCCTATAGCTTTAATGAATAAGTATCCTAAACGTTTTCCGCTGTGGCATGTGAAGGATATGGATAAGGTAAATGCAGATTTAAATACCGAAATAGGAAACGGCTCAATAGATTACAAAAAAATATT
>JBALXG010000181.1:0-6049 GCA_036961055.1 Leeuwenhoekiella sp.
GGAAAAGCTTTACAGGCGGGAACGTCTCACTTTTTAGGTCAGAATTTTGCAAAAGCTTTTGATGTAAAATTTGCTACTAAAGAAGGTGGTCAGGAATACGTATGGGCTACATCTTGGGGTGTTTCTACCAGATTGATGGGTGCTTTGGTGATGACACATAGTGATGATAAAGGCTTGGTTTTGCCTCCTAATCTAGCGCCTATTCAGGTGGTGATTGTTCCTATTTACAGAGGAGAGGAGCAACTTGAAGCAATTTCTCAGGTAGCAAATGAATTACAAAGGGAATTAAGGTTGAGAGGAGTTTCTGTTAAATACGACGATAGAGACACTTATAAGCCAGGTTGGAAGTTTAATGAATATGAGCTTAAAGGAGTGCCTTTGCGTATAGCAATTGGGCCTAAGGATCTAGAAAAGCGTACTGTTGAATTAGCGCGCAGAGATACCTTAACTAAAGAGTTTGTTTCAAAAGATGTAATTGCAGACCGGGTGCAGGAATTATTAAAAGAGATGCAGACCTCATTATTTAAGAAAGCCCTGAGATATCGTAATGAACATATTACCGAGGTAAATAGCTATGATGAATTTAAAACGGTTTTAAAAGATAAAGGTGGCTTTTTGAGCGCTTTTTGGGATGGAACAACTGAAACTGAAGAAAGAATTAAAAGCGAAACAAAAGCAACGATACGCTGTATTCCGCTGAATGCAGAAGAGGAAGAAGGCATTTGTGTGTATAGTGGTAAGCCAGCTAAAAAAAGAGTGCTTTTTGCAAAAGCATATTAAATTCAAAAATTTTGAAGTATCGCTTGCGACATTCAAAAATAGTTGTATTTTTGCATCCGCAATTGAGCGAAAGACCGGTCCGTTCGTCTAGGGGTTAGGACGCCAGGTTTTCATCCTGGTAACAGGGGTTCGAGTCCCCTACGGACTACAGAAGGTTAGAAAATGCACCTTAAGCATTTTAATTTTGACATAATGGCCCGTTCGTCTATCGGCTAGGACGCCAGGTTTTCATCCTGGTAAGAGGGGTTCGACTCCCCTACGGGCTACAATTTAAAAAAACAACATAATGGCAAATCATAAGTCATCTTTAAAAAGAATTAGAAGTAACGAGACTAATAGATTGAGAAATCGTTATCAGCATAGAACTACACGTAATGCTATAAAAAAATTACGTGAGTCTGAAAAGGATGAAGCTAATACGCTATATCCATCAGTAATTTCTATGATTGATAAGTTAGCTAAGAAAAACGTTATTCATAATAACAAGGCAGCTAATTTAAAGTCTCAGCTTGCTAAACACGTTGCGGCTCTTTAATTATTAAGCGCTTAATAATAAAATTAACTCCTATTCAATTAGGAGTTTTTGTTGGTTAATATAAAATTTGTTTATTAAAAAACTCCCGAAGGCATAAGTCTACGGGAGTTTTTTTTATGGTCTTATATTTAGCTATAGGCATAAAAAAATGACCATCGTTTTGATGGTCATTTGTATTAAAGTCTTTCTATGAAAGAAAATATTATTCAAGTATTCTTATCCATTCATAGAAATAAGAAACTCTTCGTTATTTTTAGTTTGTTTAATGCGCTGACTTACAAATTCCATAGCTTCTACGGGATTCATATCTGCTAGGTATTTACGCATTACCCACATGCGTTGTATTGCTGTCTCACTTAATAGTAAATCATCTCTACGTGTACTTGATGAGGTAAGATCAATGGCTGGGAAAATACGACGATTTGCGATCTTACGATCCAGTTGCAGTTCCATATTACCGGTTCCTTTAAATTCTTCAAATATAACTTCATCCATTTTTGATCCTGTTTCTGTAAGAGCTGTTGCTATAATAGAAAGAGAACCTCCATTTTCTATATTACGTGCAGCACCAAAGAAGCGTTTTGGTTTGTGTAAAGCATTTGCATCTACACCACCACTTAATATCTTTCCAGAAGCTGGCTGTACAGTGTTATATGCGCGTGCTAATCTCGTAATTGAGTCTAGAAGTATAACTACATCATGCCCACATTCTACAAGACGCTTAGCTTTTTCTAAAACTATATTAGCTACTCGTACATGCTCATGCGCTTCCTTGTCAAAAGTAGAAGCAACTACTTCTCCTTTTACATTACGCTGCATGTCTGTAACCTCTTCAGGTCTTTCATCAATAAGCAGGATCATTTGGTAAACTTCAGGATGATTTGCTGCAATAGCATTTGCAACATCCTTAAGCAGCATTGTTTTACCCGTTTTAGGTTGTGAAACAATCATCCCTCTTTGCCCTTTTCCTATAGGAGCAAAAAGATCCATAACTCTGGTAGATATCGTACTTTGACGATCACCTATATTAAATTTTTCCTTTGGAAATAATGGTGTTAAATGTTCAAAAGAAACCCTGTCTCTAACAACATCAGGACTAAGTCCATTAATTTTGCTTACTTTAATAAGTGGAAAATATTTTTCTCCTTCTTTTGGAGGGCGTATTACACCTAATACTGTGTCGCCTGTTTTTAAGCCAAACAAGCGTATTTGTGATTGTGACACATAGATATCATCAGGTGATGATAAGTAATTGTAATCTGATGATCTTAAAAAACCATAACCATCCTGCATAATATCAAGAACACCTTCACTTTCGATTAAGCCTTCAAATTCATAGTCTGGCTCGCGGTAACGATTACGAGAATCTTTATTACCATTGTTGCCGCTATTGCGATTGCTCGTTGGGTTATTACTTCTGGGATTCCTGTTTGTATTGCTATTGTTCGCGTTATTGTTAGGCGAATTATCTTTACGTGAGCGCGGTTCTCTGGCTTGCTTTACAGGTCTACTATCCTTGTTGCTCTTGTCATTTTGATTTTTTGCAACAGGTTCAGTTTTTTCACTTCCGGTTGGTTGTGGTTTATTTACTTGCTGTTTGCGTTCTGGAGCGGCTTTTTTAGGTGGCCTGGCTGGCCTGGGCTCTCTCTTAGGAGGGGTTTTTTCCTCAGCTTTAGAGGTTTCCTGTACCACTTCTGCGATGGCTTTAGGATCAGCGGCCTGTTGATCAAGTATTTTGTATACAAGATCAAGTTTCTTTAAAGTCCTGTACTTAGGAATGTTAAGGCCTTTTGCTGTTTCCTGGAGTTCAGGAAGCTTTTTAGCTTTTAATTCTGAAATGTCAAACATTAATAAAAAATATGATTTCCGTATTGGTTTTGAATGCTAGCAAAGATCTTGAGAGAAGATTCTAAGAAATTTTTGGCAAGATAAGTAACCAACAAAGAGGTGGTTACATTTCGTCTTGCAATTATACAACATTATTTTTAAAATATTCGACTTAAGTCTAAAAGAAGTTGTTATTTTTGTCAGCCAAAACAGGAATAAATTATGATTCAACGCGTACAAAGTGTTTACTTGTTACTGGCTGCGGCTGTTTCTGCCGGTCTCATATTTGTGTTTCCTTTATATTCAAATGAAAGTCTTGATGAGGTAATGGCAATGGATAATTATTTATACCTTGCACTGTTTTTAGGAAGTGCCTTACTTTCTTTGATTACGATTTTTTTATTTAAAAACAGGAAGTTTCAGTTTGCACTGGGACGTCTTAATATAATATTAAACTTTATTTTATTAGGTGTATTGGTTTACCAATCGCAAATCTTATCCGGAGGAGCTGAAGCTTCAGAGAAGGATATTGGGATGTTTATTCCCGTTATTTCTATCGTTTTTATCGCTTTGGCCAACAAAGCAATTAAGCGGGATGAAGATCTTGTAAAATCTGTCGATAGGTTACGATAGACCTAAAATCTTAGTTAATTAGTGCGTAATCCCTGCAGTATGCCAACTGCAGGGATTTTACTTTTTAGTTAAAAATCATCTCTTTATTTCTATTACTTCCAGATTTTCAATTTTTGAGCCGTTTATTTCAAATCTTAGCATGGTTCTTACCGTATGAAATCCGTGCTTACCTATAGCGCCAGGATTCATATGAAGTAAATTTAGTTTCCTATCTGGCATAACTTTTAAAATGTGGGAATGACCACAAATAAATAATTTAGGAGGATTACTTCTTATTTCATCCCTAATTTCAGGAGAATAACGTCCAGGATAACCACCTATATGAGTGATCCAGACGTCAACATCTTCACAAAAAAAGCGTTGATTAAGTGGAAACTCCTTTCTCACAACATGGTCATCTATATTGCCGTAAACCGCTCTTAAAACATTTATTTCTTTTAATGCATCTGTAACAGCAAGACTGCCTATATCGCCTGCATGCCATACTTCATCTGCTGCCTGTGCGTGTTTGAGAATGCGGTCATCAATATAACTATGAGTATCGCTAAGTAATAGAATTTTTTTCATGATCGTATTTTGTACCTTTTAAAGCATTGCTCTAAGAAAAAGCATAGGTATAAGTTTCAGCAAGCAAAGATGTATATTTGCAGGTTTAATTACAAACAAGAAGTTTGAGGTATTTTATAGAAATAGCCTATGACGGATTGCCTTATCATGGGTGGCAACGCCAGCCCAATGGTAATTCTGTACAGGAGGAAATTGAAAATGCTTTTAGTACTATTTTGCGTACAAAAATTAACATAGTAGGAGCAGGGCGTACTGATGCGGGTGTGCATGCAAAACAACTCTTTGCGCATTTTGATATTGAGCAAAATTGGTCTGTTCAAGATTGCCATCAGTTTACCTATAGGTTAAACCGATTTTTACCTGCTACTATAGCGATAAAAAAAATTACGGCTGTATCGCCAGATGCACATGCGCGTTTTGATGCTACTAGTAGAAGCTATGAATATCATGTGTCTTTGGCTAAAAATCCTTTTAACATTGAGCATGCCTATTATGTGCAGCAGAAAATAGATATAAGTGCGATGAATGAGGCAGCAATTTTATTAATAGGTTGCAAGGATTTTAAGTGTTTCAGCAGATCAAATACCGACGTTAAAACTTATATTTGCGACGTAACTGAAGCATTTTGGGAAGTGCGTGGTGACGAGCTTATTTTTAGAATTACTGCAAATAGATTTTTGAGGAATATGGTGCGTGCTGTAGTAGGAACTTTGCTGGATGTAGGTAAAGGTAAAGAAGATAAAAATCATATAAAATTAGTATTAGCAAGTAAAGACAGAGGTGCTGCAGGTACATCTGCACCGGCACACGGACTTTATTTGGTTTCAGTTAAATATCCAGAAGAAATATTTTTATAAATGGCAGATAGTAAAGGCAAGGCATTTGATTTTGGTCTCTTCAGACGCTTAATGACCTACACGGGGCCGTACAAGCCAAGAGTATTTTTAGTGGCGATTTCTGCCATATTAATGTCACTTTTTGCCGTTTTAAGACCGGTTTTTCTTGAATATGCCATAGATAAAGGTATTGCACCTAAAGAGCCGGAAACTCTCATTTACTACATAGGTCTAATGCTTATCGTATTGTTGGGGGAAGCTATTTTTCAACTTGTATTTATTTATTTTGCAAGTTGGTTAGGACAGCAGGTTATACGAGATATGCGTGTTAAACTTTTTGGTCACATGCTCAAATTTAAAATGCAGTATTATGATAAATCTGCTGTAGGCAGGCTTGTAACTCGAGCAGTTAATGATATTGAGACTATTTCCAGTATTTTTAGCGATGGTCTCTTTATGATTATAAGTGACCTTTTAAAAATGAGTATTATAATAGGGGTTATGCTTTTTAAAAGCTGGCAACTTTCTCTTATCGTTTTTGCAATTCTACCGTTTATACTTTATGCAACACGTGTATTTCAAAAAGCAATGAAAGTGGCTTTTGAAGAAGTACGTACGCAAGTGGCAAATTTAAATTCGTTTGTACAGGAAAGAGTTACAGGAATGAAGATTGTACAAATATTCTCAAGAGAGAAAGTAGAGCAGGAAAATTTTGAAGCTATCAATAAAAAGCACATGAAAGCATGGAATAAAACCGTTTGGTATAACTCCATTTTCTTTCCTATTGCAGAAATGTCAACTTCTTTAACTATTGGCTTACTCGTTTGGTATGGTGGTTTAAGAGCTGCAGAAAGCGATGTGATTACTATAG
>JBALXG010000182.1:0-5998 GCA_036961055.1 Leeuwenhoekiella sp.
TTTACAAGATCTTAATGCCTTTCAAGCTTTAAATTCAGATGTAATTACGTATCATGATTATGAGGAGCCTGAGTGGCACAAAAGAGTTATTGATTTGCTTAAATCTCATGGCCGACCTATGATTTGCACAGAATATATGGCTCGAACCAGAAACAGTCGCTTTTCTAATATCTTACCCATGCTGAAAGAAGAAAATATAGGAGCAATTAACTGGGGTTTAGTAAATGGAAAGACAAACACAATCTATGCTTGGGATACACCTATTGAAAGTGGAGACGAACCTGTAGAATGGTTTCACGACGTCTTTAGAAAAGACGGAACTCCGTACAGGCAAGATGAAGCAGATCTAATTAAGAAGCTAAATAATTAGAAATAAGAGGGGTAGTTAGAAAAATATTGATATGAAAAAATGGATGCACGTTTTTTTAATACTACTGTGTTCTGCAAATGTTATCGCTCAGAACTTAGATAAAGATCAAATTTATCTAGCCGATCCAACAATTTTTCTGGATAATGGAACCTATTATTTATATGGAACTAAAGGGGATAACAGGATAGATGGAGAGGGTTTTTTGGTCTATACTTCCGGTGATTTAAAAAGCTGGAAAGGCCCCGTAGGAGTAAGTGATGGGTTTGCTTTAAAAAAAGGAGATGCCTTTGGAACAAAAGGTTTCTGGGCACCTCAGGTTTTTAAGTATAATTCAAAATATTACATGGCCTATACAGCAAATGAGAATATTGCGATCGCTACAAGTGATAGTCCTTTAGGTCCCTTTGTAAACGATAAAAAAGCGTTGGAAGCTCCCGTCAGGCAAATTGATCCCTTTATTTTGTTTGATAACGGAAAAGCATTTTTGTACCATGTGAGATTACAAAATGGGAATAGGATTTTTGTTGCAGAAATGACTGCAGATTTAAAGGAAATTAAAACAGAAACATTAACTGAATGTATAGCAGCAGAAAATGGCTGGGAAAACACAGAAAATTCAGATTGGCCGGTTTCTGAAGGACCCACTGTTATTAAAAAAGATAATCTTTACTATCTTCTCTATTCGGCTAATGATTTTAGAAATGTGGATTATGCAGTAGGATTTGCGACTAGTAACAATCCATTAGGTCCTTGGGAGAAGTCAAAATTAAATCCGATTATAAGCAATAAAAAGATTCCTTATAATGGCACTGGACATGGTGATCTATTTATGGATCAAGAAGGTACTATGCATTATGTTATGCACACTCATTTTTCAAATTCAAAAGTTCAACCACGTAAAACGGGATTATTAAACTTAAAATGGAATAGAAATGTAGACGTTGAATTTTCTCTAAAAATTGATCCAAATTCATTTTATTTTTTGAAAAAGGAATAATATCATAATTTTCTTTATAACATCAAAACGTTAAATATTAGCTTTTAAACGAAGTTTTTAAGCGTTTGAACGTAAAAAAAATTATTTTTGGTCTGATTTTAACCCCAAATCAGACCCTAAATGAGATTGACTATTTGTCTTGTGCTCCTATTCAGCATGTGTGGCTATGCCCAGACAGTTTCAGTTGATGATCAAAATTCTTCTGAAAGCCTAGTAAATGCGCTACTTGACAACGCTTGTGTAGAGGTTTCAAATGTTTCGGTTTCCTCAAATAAGTCGGTCGCCTACTTTAATAATAATGGCGGGAAATTTCCTATAAAAAACGGAGTTCTAATTCGCAGTGGTATAGCTAAGTTTTCAGAAGGGAGTTATACAGGAAATAATTTAAGCTCAGAGCTTAACTCGGTTAGTGATTCTTATTTATCAGAAATTAATAAAAGTTCAGGGCAATCCTCAAATATTACAGACATTGCTTACCTGCAATTTGATTTTGTTCCTTTATCAAGTGATTTTAATTTCAACTTTTTGTTTGCCTCTAATGAGTATGGACAATGGCAATGTGTCTCAAGTGATGTTTTTGCCTTTCTGCTTACAAATCTAGTCACCGGAGAAACCTCAAATCTGGCAATAATCCCAGGTACAAATAATCCGGTCTCGGTTAAAAATATAAAGGATAAGAATAATAATGGCTCATGTGGCTCTGTAAATGCTAAACTTTTTGGAAAATACGAAGTTGACAATCCTGCTTCTTCCTCAATAAACATGAGGGGCTATACTAAAGTTCTCAATGCCTCTGCTAAATTAATTCCCGGTAACAAATATCAAATTAGGTTAGTAATAGGAGATTCAAACGATTCAAATTTTGACTCGGCTATATTTCTTGAGGCGGGAAGTTTCAATGCAAATATTGACCTGGGACTAGATAAAACTATTTGTGAAGGTGATACTAATACTTTAAATACTGGTTTAGAGACTTCCCTCTACCCGCACGAGTGGTTTCGCAATGGCATTTTAATTCCCGGAGAAAATAAAAACACCCTTAATGTGCAAAAAAACGGTACATATAGGGTAGAAATCAGCAGTGCTGGTAGTAGTTGTAAAATAAGTGATGAAGTAGTTTTTTCTGATCTTGAAATTAGTTCTCCAGAAGATTTACTTGCTTGTTATAGTGCTAATGGTAGTCATATATATGATCTCACATTTAACGATATTGAGCAACTAGGACTAGATGAAAGCACTTATGAGGTTTTTTACTATGCCTCACAGTCAGATATGGCATTACGCAAGGCCATTACTAATGATCAGATAAATCAATTTGAAAGTGCTGGTAATCAAAAGATCTTCATAAAAGTATTTAATACAACAACTCAAAATTTTTGTAATGCTGTTCTGAGTTTTAATCTTCTTGTAAATAATCCTATTCCTGCTTTAAAACCTGATCCTATAGAAATTTGTATTGTTCCCGGTAAGGACGCTTTGGTCAATTTAAATGATGTGAGTGCACAAATTGTACAGGATGATAAATTGTATCACATTTCTTATTTTATAAGTGCCCTTGATGCCGAAGAAAATACTAATGAGATTGATGACCCTGAATATTTTCTCGTTTCCAGAGATGTAGTTTCTAAAACTGTGTGGGCCCGTGTAGAAGATAATTCAATGAGAGAATGTTATACGGTTACAGATTTTGAAATAAGATTAAATACACCGCCGCCAGTTGATGAGCTTTCAGATATTGTGGCTTGTAACACGTATCAATTGCAGCCTTTAGAAAATGGCAGATATTATACACAGTCTGGCGGGCGGGGAAAGGAGCTTTTTGCGGGCGATTTTATTGACGAGTCTGGCACTTATTATATTTATAATGGCCCAGATGAAAAGGGATGTGTAAATGAATCAAAATTTAAAGTTCATCTGGCAGGTAATTATTCTCTTAATGAAACCTATTGTGGTCTTTTTGTAGTTCCTTCTATGATCGTAGGTTCTTTTTATACCGCAGCCGGAGGCCCGGCAGGTAGCGGGTCAAAAGTTAAGCAAGGCACTGTTTTATATGAAAGCCAGAGTTTATTTTATTATTCAGAAATAAATGGTTCAGTATGTACTGATTATGAGTTTAAAATAAATATTCTTCCGCTTCCTTTAGTTGATAAGCTGGACGATGTGGTTACCTGTAACAACTATAATCTTCCTGTTTTACAAAATGGAAATTACTATTCAAGACCTGATGGTTCTGGCCGAAAATTTAATGCTGGTGATGTAATCACAAAATCTCAAACTATTTATGTATTTAATGATGATGGGACTTGTACAAATCAGGATGCATTTAAAGTTACAATAGTTCCAAATTTTAAAGATGTAGATGCCTGCGGAAGTTTTGATTTGCCTACTCTTGATATAGGATCTTATTTCACACAGCCAGGAGGACAGGGTCGGGAAATCGTTAATGGCAGTACAATTAACACTACGCAGAAAATATATTACTACGCACCCGTTACTGGTTCTGTAAACTGTACAGATAATGTTTCGTTTAATGTAGTTATTACACCTATTCCGCCAGTTAATGAAGTAGATAATATTTTACTGTGTCAGGGAGAGTCTTATACGCTGCCCGTGATAGAAAATGGCGATTATTTCACTAAAGCTAACCGTTCTGGAAAACAGCTCAATGCTGGCGATAAAATAGAAAAAACTCAGACTATTTATATTAATAATCTAATTAATGGGTGTACTAATGAAAGCGATTTTAAAGTGGAAATAAGACCGCTGCCATTAGTAGAGAATTTTACAGACATCTACTCTTGCGAGCCCTACAAGCTTCCTAAAATAAATGATGGAGCCTATTTTACTGAAACTAAAGGTGCCGGGATAGAACTTGAGGCAGGAGAATTAATAACAACGACTCAAAAAATCTTTATCTATAATACATACGCAGACTTGCTTGGTTGTGACAATGAAAGCGCTTTTACGGTTTATGTAGAAGGGGTGATGGTTGAAGATAAGGCTGACGTAACAACCTGTGATTTTTATATTTTACCAGAAATTACAGGATTAGGCGACTATTTTACAAAATCTCAAGGTGAAGGCGAAAAATTAAATGCAGGCGATACCATTACTAGCACACAAAAAATAAATGTGTACGCAAAAAAAGGAACCAGATTTATTTGTGACGATGAGACCACTTTTGATGTTACTATTTCTAAAACTCCTGATTTACCAGAATTTAACGATATTGAGGCCTGCGGCAGCTATTCGTTGCCTTTACTTTCTCAAGATGAATATAACGTTGATTATTACTGGTCTTCTGGTGGAATGGATAAAATTGATGGTTCTGAAAGATCAAATAAAGTTCCGGGCACTTATGATATTTATGTTTACGCTTCGGCAAAAAACAACACTACATGTATAGCCGAAGATCATTTTTCTTTAACTGTATATCCACTTCTTGATTTAAACATTGAAGATGCTGTAGTTTGTTTAAATGTTGAAACGGGAGCAGTAGAATCTCCTGCTTATTTGTATTCAGGTCTTGATCCAGAAAAGTTTGTCGTAGACTGGTATTTAGATAACCAATTAGTATATACTGGAGCCGATTTTGCTGCTGAAAAGCCGGGTATTTATACTGTTGAGACCATTAAATTAGACGCTGAAATAGGTTCAGAATGCAATTATAATCCTACTACAGTAGAAGTTTTGCCATCTGCAAAGCCTTTGGTTCAAGTCGAGGTCTCACAGCCTTTTGATGACATAGCGGTCGTAAGTGTGATTATAACTAAAGGATTTGGAGAGTATGAATACAGCATAGATGGTGGTGATTTTCAAAGAAACCCAGAATTTTATGACATAGAATCTGGGACACATCAACTTATAGTAAGAGGCACTTTGGGCGATTGCTCTACCTATTCCCAATCTGTAGAAGTATTGAAATATCCTAAATATTTTACCCCAAATAATGATGGTTATCACGACACCTGGAACATAACAGATCTTGAAAATCATCCTGAAGCAGAAATCTCTATTTTTGATAGATTTGGAAAACTACTTCAGGTGATTTCATCTTCAGATCAAGGTTGGGATGGTTCATACCAAACTAAAAATATGCCTTCAGATTCTTACTGGTTTAAAGTAAATTATCTGCAAAACGGAAAAGAAGAAGAATTTAAATCTTATTTCGCGCTTAAACGATAATTTCTTAAAGTAAGTGATCTAGCTTAATTGGTAATTCTTTTATTCTTTTACCCGTGGCATTATAAACCGCGTTAGAAATTGCGGCGGCAACACCTACCATTCCTAATTCACCTACACCTTTTGCGCCTAAGGGATTTACGATGTCATCTTTTTCTTCAACAAAAATGATCTCTATGTTTTTTATATCTGCATGAACAGGGATATGATATTCCGCCAGATTAGCATTCATTATGCGACCCAGATTTTTATCTACCATTCCTTCTTCTTCAAGCGCCATACCTATTCCCCAGACCGTAGCTCCCAGCAGCTGATTTTCAGCAGTTTTAGGGTTAATTATTTTGCCTGCGGCGGAAGCATTTACAACACGGGCAACACGTATAATTCCCAAATCTTCATCTACATGAACTTCTACCATCATACAGCAATGTGCATAGCAAGAATACTTG
>JBALXG010000183.1:0-5970 GCA_036961055.1 Leeuwenhoekiella sp.
GTTGAGTATGTGCCTTGTCTTGGGTCGCCAACCAATAAAATTCTAGAACTGCTATTAAATAAAAGTTTTAGCAGCTCTAAATCATAACCTGCTAAATCCTGAATTTCGTCAATGTATATATGCGAATATATTCTTGAAATTCTTTCAATTACAGATCCATCTGATTTCTCATTACAACGAAACACGAATTTTGAAAGTTTATCAGAATATATTTTTAGTGAATTTGAAAAATAATGGTTAATGAATTCTTTTTCCTCTCCAAAGTATATTGGGACTTTACATTTATTGCAATCTGATCGGGTAATGCTTTTTTGTTTACAATCGGGGCATTGTTTTATATATGCTTTTAATCCAGATTGACTGTTTACTAAAATTAGTCCTTTGATTTTTTCATCAAATAGAAAGCCCTGATATGGTCTTACTCCATGTTTTAGTAAAAATGAAAACCAAGTTTGAATAGTAATATGGTCAGGAATACACTTGTTCTTCTCAATTATTTTATTTCTAATTTCATCTTCATTGGCTTGTGTATATGTAGTTATAAGAATTTTTTCTTGGGTATATTTTAAAGCTTCATCTATTAGAAATGTTGTTTTTCCTGATCCCGCCGCAGCAATAATCAGTTTATTGTTACTCTGTCTTAATTGCATCTAAAATATATTTAGGATATTCTAACAATTCATGTGATTCATAGACTTTCAAGGCACATTCTGTTTTATTGGCTTTCATATATTTGTGCATTTCATCATCAATCTGATAATCAGTTTCGAAAACCACATTAAGTTTTTCGAGACTGTTAGCTTTCAAAAATTTTGGTTCAAGTGTATTATAATTAAAGTTTTTTCCTTTTATTTTTAAGTCTCCAATATCCACTGTAGAATCAAAAGAAATTAGTATATCTGGTTTAGCGTTGGGGTATAAATATTTTGCGTACTTTTTATTTAAGGCATTATATAAGGGGTAAAACAAAACAAGCATAAAAAAAAGCAAAGCAAAAAAAGCGTAAAAGCCCGTGTTTACTATAGACACGGGCTTTTTATATGCAATTAAGCTAAAAAAACGAAATGTGCATTTATTCTATTTAGATACCATTCAACTACCATCACAGCTGCGAGACTTTCTACTAATATAATAATAACTACCAGAAATGCAGTAAAACCCCATTAAAACTACTATTAAAAGGCTTTATATCACAGTTTCAAGGTGATTAATCACGTATGGTATTTGCAAAAGCATGAATTTTGAAATAAATCATATAAATTAGTTGGGTAGACAGTTGGGTGGACATTTGGGTGGACACTTGTCTGTATAAATTGATTAACTCAGCGCCTTATATAGCTTATTTGAATACCCTAAACGAATTGATATATTAAACTCACACCCCCTTAATACATTTCCCTTAAAATTATAATGAACTGAGTAATGCCTGAAAACGGGGCTTCCAAGCGATTTTAAAATAAAATTTAAATAAAAATGAATGTGCGCAAAGAGTAAATTGTACAATTTACCTCATAGAATTGATACGGATACTAGCTTTAATAATAGCCAGAGCTCTCACCTTAGACAATGGAATGTCTTTAGATTGATGATGTTGATTCTCACTTACAAGTTTAATGTAGGTCTCCCCTTTATCACTTTTCTGGATCCACTTTACAGAAACAAATTCTTCATCTCCTATTTCTATGGATATTAAGTACATCTCACCCCAAAAGATATCATTCCTAATATCCTGTATTTCTTTGTAGGCAACAATATCTCCGGACTTTAATAATGGATACATACTATCGCCGGTTACGGTAAGTGCTCCATCACATTTAGGAAGATTTGGAATACTTATAAAATCAATAGGGGTTTGATCAGTCATATGATCAAAAAGCGATACTAATCCTGCACTCGCTTCTAAATTGTAGAGCGGAATTTTTTGATTTTCTATATCTCTGTCGGTTCTGAGCTTATATACTTTTGAAGGTTCATTAAGATCCGTACCTGGAGTAAGCAACATATTGCCTTTACCTGTAATCAACCATACAGGGTTAATATTTTCATATACACTAAGAATATTTTCAATTACATTAGATCCGATATTTTTATTTTGCTTAACAGCCTTAGAAATAGAGCCACGAGAGGCATTAATAGCATTCTCAAAAGCATAGTAACTAAGCCCTTGATTATCTATGTACTCTGCCAATCTTTCTACTACCATAGTAAAATTTTCATATAAAATATCTGACCATTAGAAAATAATCTTATATATTTGTTCTGTTGCAAGAAACAAATGTATCTAAAAAATGGTAGCAGAGTTCACACAAAATGAAAAAAACCTTTTAAAAGGTCATGGGCAATCCATTGCAAGAAAGCACAAATGCTCTCAAAAGTATGTGCGATATATAATTTTAGGTCAAAGAGAAATCAATACAGAGCTTGCCAAGAAGGTATACACAGACTGCAAAACGCTTGCAGAATTTTTAACACCTAAAGAAGCTCAAAAATAGATGCCTCATATTTGGAACGACATACTATGCGTAACAAAAGAGGAACTGATAGCTCCAAATCTCTTTCCAAGCTATGCTGCCCTGCAAAAAAGTTTAAAAAGGCATGAGCAGAAAAACTATGGTCCAAAAAGAGCTCAGCTAGGCGGTCATTCTAGACAATTACTCGTCATATTTGATTCATTGCCTAAGAAATATCAACAAATTATAGGTGACCCACGTAAAGCAGATCACATACTTGAGAACTACTATAAGATAGACAAAGCTGCTGTAGACTTTTATACTACCTACCAGTTTGAAGATGGTGAATATCTAACTCTTGATGCTCAAGACAAACACATTATAAATGCTACTGTACTAGAGGCTTTAGTAAAGCTTGAGATTGATCGCCGGACTGAGCGAATGAATAAAGGAGGTTCTATGCGAGGCCTTACTACTTCATTGTATAAAGATGCAATGAGTTTCATTGAATTAAAAGAGGAAAAAAATCCTGATGCTTTCAAATGCTCACTTCCACGTAGCGAAAGAAGATTTATAGATGCAGCACTGAAGCCTTTTAAAAAGGATGGATATAAAGGAATTCTAAAAAAATACAAATCAAATAATAATGCGCGCAAGGTATTTAATAAAGAAGAAAAGTTGCTTAATGATATGTTCGGTAAGCAAGAGCATAAACCGACTGCTATTGAAATATCACGCCAGTATGAGGCTTTTCTTGCTGGTTATATTGAGATAGTCAATAGTAAAACCGGTGAACTTTACAGCTCTAAAGGCTATCCTGCAATTAGTGACAGAACCATAACTAACTATCTCGCTAAATGGGAAAATGCTATAGGAAACGAAGCGGCTAGATCAGGAGATCGTCAAAAGCTAATCACAAAATTTAGTCCTCATCATTCTTTCGAGCGTCCAGAGTTTGCTGGTTCATTATTATCAATAGATGACCGTAACCCACCCTTTGAATATGAAAAAGGGAAGCGTATGTGGTTTTATAATGGGATTGACTTGGCAAGTGAGGCATTTACCTGCTTTGTTTGGGGCAAAACCAAAGAAGAGCTGATCATAAACTTTTATCGCCAGATGGTGCGTAATTATCATCAATGGGGTTTTAACCTGCCAGATGGTTTAGAATGTGAAAGCTCTCTAAACAGCAGTTTTAAGGATACATTCTTACGTGAAGGAGTTATGTTTCAAGATGTAAGGATCGAGGCAAATAAGGCAAGATCTAAAAAGGTAGAGCGGTATTTTGGAAAGTTACGTTACGGTATTGAAAAGGAGAGGATAGGATGGATCGCAAGGCCATTTTCAAAAAGTGAAAGCAATCAGGCAGGATCTGGAGGTAAAACTTACATCCCGTATGATCAACTGGTTCAAAATTGCTTACAGGATCTACAGACCTGGAATAACATGCCCCACTCACAAAATCCTAATATCACAAGGTGGGACTACTGTGTACAAAACCAAAATAAGAATTTAAAACCTACAAATTATAAGGCCTTTATCCCTCATTTGGGATATAAAACGCCTACAAGTTGCAACGTGGGTATAATAAGGCTACAGCGCAAAGAATTTATACTAGGTGACAATGGTAAGATCTTCACAGGTGATCGATTGATCAACTTAATGAAAAAAGTAGAAGGTCAGAATGTAGACGTCTATTGGTTAGATGATAATCAGGGCGAAGTTTTTAAGGCTTATGTATATATAGGCAATCAGTTAATATGTGAAGCACTTCCCAAGCCTAAACCTAATCGCGCTCGTATTGAACGCACACCTGAGCAGGAAGAGCAATTTGCACTATTTGCAGCATACACCCAGACAATAGACGCTTATCAACGTGATCAAAAAAATACGCTTGAGCCGGTTACCATTATCAACCATAAGCCAAAAACACTTAATAATAATTTCCAGATCCCTCAACTAAATACCAAACCTGCAGAGGAAGTAGCAGAGCAGGAACCTGTGGAAGTTATGGATGATCATGAAGATGAATATAACTACCAGCCTGAAGACAATACTCCGGGTGCTTGGAGAAATGCATTTAATTAATAACTAGAAATATAATATGGATCTTACTCACGAATTTAAAAACAAAGTACTTCAGGCAATGCTTGAAGATCGCAAAACCTTTGGCGGTACAGATACTGCATACGCTAAAACTTTAGGTATAAACTCGTCAGCTTTTAGCAGATTAAAAGGTGGCGAGACTGAAAGAATTCTTAGCGACTCAAGCTGGCTTACTATAGGTAATATACTGCAGGTAACCATGCGTGAAAACACATGGAAGGTTGCACGTACAAAAGTCTACACAGAGATTGAGGACAATCTTCAGGAATGTAAAAATAAGAGTCAGTCCATGATCCTTGTGGATGACTGTGGGATAGGTAAAACCTTTTGCGCACGTCACATTGTACGACGTATGAAAAACTCCTTTTACATTGATTGCTCTCAGGCAAAAACCCGTATTCAATTTGTAAAATTTCTTGCTCGCACTTTAGGCGTAGATGACAAAGGCAAACACATTGAGGTTAAAAGCAACATTAAATACGCTTTAAATATCCTTGATACGCCCTTGATAGTCCTCGATGAGGCAGGAGACCTAGATTACAGTACGCTACTTATTTTAAAAGAACTATGGAATAGTTCTGAAGGCAATGTAGGCTGGTACATGATGGGTGCAGATGGTTTGCGCTCTAAAATGAAGAAAGGGATCAATAATCATAAAGTGGGCTTTGCCGAACTATTCTCCCGCTTCTCAGAAAAGTTTATTACGCTAACTCCACAGGGAGTAGATGACCGCCGCAATTTTTACGCTCAGCTAATAGGTGATGTGGCTGTAGCAAATACTAAAGGAGCAAATATTAATACGCTTATACGTAAAACTTACGATAAGCTGGAAAACCGACACCGCTCATTAAGACATCTTAAAACCTTAATCCAGATATCTTAATGAAACGACCTATTAACATACGCACGGCCTACTCAAAAGAGTTTGATCGCTTCGATTTTACCGGGGTATGGCTTGATGTATTTGGTCGTGCGATACGAAAGGGAGTGTGGATTATTTACGGTGCAGAAAAACATGGTAAAAGCTGGTTTGCACTAAAGCTTGCTGACTATTTGAGCAAATTTGAGCGCACACTGTATATAAGTGCAGAGGAAGGAATGGAGGGAGAATTCATTGAGGCTATGAAACGAGCAAAGCTTGAAGCCTCTAATAAAGCACTTTTATTTAACGAGTACATCACCCTTGATGAGCTATACAAAATACTTTCTAAAAGGCAGGCTCCTAAGATTGTGATTATAGACAATGTCACCGTGTATAAAGATGAACTGGCCTATGGAGGATTTCAAAAGCTATGGCGCAACCATCCTAATACTTTATTCCTTTTTGTAGCCCATGAAGAGCGCAATGAGCCTTATACAGCAACCGCCAAAATGATCAAGAGACTTGCAAAAATCATTATTCGTGTTCAGGGAT
>JBALXG010000184.1:0-5933 GCA_036961055.1 Leeuwenhoekiella sp.
TGGAATTAAAAAATATGTAGTGGGTAAAACAGGTAATACAGATAGCTTTAGAGGAAGTCCTAATAATACCTATGTTATGCGTTATGCAGATGTGTTTTTAATACATGCAGAAGCTATTTTAGCCGGTAACGCGAGTACATCAGATCCTGCTGCTTTAACCTCTTATAATACAATAAGAACAAGAGCCGGTTTACAGCCTGTAACTTCTTTTACTTTTGATGATCTTTTACACGAGCGAAGAATAGAGTTTGCTTTTGAAGCTGATTATTGGTTTGATTTAGGTAGAATTCCCAGAGAGAAAGCTGTTGCTATTGTGGCTGCACAAAATAGAGGTGATGCAGATAATGCAGAATATGCAGAACCTCAACCCAATGATTTTATTCTTCCATACCCTTCATCTGAGCTTATTCTAAATCCAAAATTAGGAGAAGCTCCTGTACCTTATGATTTTAATTAAATAATATAGCTATGAAAAAAATTAAACTTACTTTTCAGATAATAGGTCTGGCTGTTTTAGTTGGCCTTCTTTCTACAGCTTGCGATAGTGATGATATTGATCCTACTAGTATTTTACCTAATGTAGAAAGTATTACCCTCGCGGCTAATGACTCTTTAGTTGTCACAGGATTTTCAAACAACATGTACCTAATAAGAGGTTCAGGATTTAGTAATCTCGAGAAGATATATTTTAATGAGACTGATACTTACTTTAATCCAACTTTAGTAACAGACAATGCTATTTTTGTGACCGTTGCAGAAGACACCCCTTATAAAGGCGCTAATAACAATCTGGTTCTTAAAACTTCAAATGGTTCTACAAGTTATTCGTTTCCTATTGGTGCGCCACCACCAGTGATTACCAGTTTTACTCCACTGGCAGCAGGAGCAGGAGATATTGTCACAATAAAAGGTGCTATTTTTGATAATCTTCTTTCTGTACGTTTTGGAGATATTGAGGCCAAAATAGTGTCATCTACAGAAACAGAAATAAAAGTTGAAGTTCCTGCTGGTGTTGTTCAAAGCTTCTTATTTGTTGAAACTTCTGGCGGCATTACTCAATCTACTGAAACTTTTGGCTTTAAATATCTTATTTATGATGATGCTTTAGCCGAAGGCTGGTGGGTAGGCGGCTGGGATGGTACTCAGGATTTTGTAAATACAGAACAGGTAAAACGAGGAGATTTTGCTGCAAAACGCACTTATACTGGTGGATATTCAGGATTTCAAATAGGAAATGGTGGTGATGCAATTCTACTTTCAGATTATCAGGCAATAAAAGTATCTATATATGGAGGTGCAGGTATAGGCGATGTAAAAGTAGTTTTAAACGGCTCCTATGATGATGGTAAAGTTATTACTATCGTAGAAGGTGAGTGGACAAATTTTACCATCCCTCTTAGCGAACTAGGAAATGTTTCTGATACATTGAATGAAATTGTAATTCAGGAATTTAGCGGTAGTGCTCCGTCAATAATTTATATTGATGACCTGGGACTAATATAAAAATTAAGTAATTAGCCAATGAAAGCATACCTCAGAAATCATTTTGGGGTATGC
Source organism: Leeuwenhoekiella sp. (assembly GCA_036961055.1). Classification (GTDB taxonomy): domain Bacteria; phylum Bacteroidota; class Bacteroidia; order Flavobacteriales; family Flavobacteriaceae; genus Leeuwenhoekiella. The sequence continues at coordinate 1,558 of JBALXG010000184.1, forward strand.
TTTATCATTTTAACTAAAACATAAAACTATAAAAAGAAAAAAATACTTTTAGCAATTCTCATTTTAGGAGCGTTAAATATCTACGCCCAGAAATTTGATGGCCTGGCTGAAACTCCGCCAATGGGCTGGAACAGCTGGAACACATTTGGCACAGATATCAATGAGCAACTAGTAAAAGATGTTGCAGATAAGTTTATAGAACTGGGACTAAAAGATGCAGGGTATAATTATATCGTCCTCGATGATGGCTGGATGACAAAAGAGAGGGATGCAGATGGTAATCTGGTTCCTGATCCTAAAAAATTTCCTGGCGGTATGAAAGCTCTTGCAGATTATGTGCATTCTAAAGGTTTAAAATTTGGATTATATAACTGTGCCGGTGCCACCACTTGTGCCGGTTATCCGGGAAGCCGTGGGCATGAATATCAGGATGCCAGAATGTATGCTTCATGGGATATTGATTATTTAAAATATGACTGGTGTGATACAGATAAGCTAAATGCTGAAGAAGCCTACATTACCATGAGAGACGCTATTCATAAAGCAGGAAGACCTGTTGTTTTTAGTATTTGTGAATGGGGAACGAGTGAACCATGGACGTGGGCAGAAAATGTGGGTCATCTGTGGAGAGTGAGTGGTGATATAATCAATTGCTGGGATTGTGAGGTAGGTCATGGTTCCTATTCATCATTTGGTGTATGGCCTATTATAAACATGCGTAAAGGCATACGTAAAGCGGCAGGTCCTGATCACTGGAATGATTTTGATATGATGGAAGTTGGTAACGGAATGACCGCTGCCGAAGATCGTAGTCATTTTGCGATGTGGGCTATGCTGGCTTCTCCTTTAATTATGGGGAATGATTTAAATAAAGCATCTGCAGAAACTATGAAAACCCTTAAAAATAAGGAAATTATCGCCGTTAATCAGGATAAATTGGGAATAGAAGGTTTCCGTTTTTCTAACGAGGGTAATTTTGAAATATGGGTTAAACCACTTTCAGATGGTGATTGGGCGATGTCATTTGTAAACATGGCAGATAACGAAAAAGCAATAGATTTTGAATGGGGACGCCATGAAGTGCAGGATGATGTTAATGGCAGAAGACTGGATGAAAAGAATAAAAAATATAAAGTACGCGATCTTGTAAATCATAAAGATCTGGGAGATACTTCAAAAAATTTAAAAGCAACTTTAGGATCTCACGATGTTTTGATGATAAAACTTAGTGATATTTAGATAAAGTATTGGTTTAAAAACCTCCCAAAAATGAGTAAAAAGCTGCCTAAAAGGTGGCTTTTTTCGTTTAGTTATTAAAGCTTATGAAAGCTTTAATAAGATTGAAGTGCGTTATTGGGTAACTTCAGTTTTTTAAAATCTTAAATATGACATTGCGCAATTTTACCCTTATCCTTTTTGTATTTGCCACCATAGTGGCAACCGCCCAAACTCAAAACTTAAAAAAGCTTGATATTAATTTAAGCAACTATGAGTATCCTTATGAGGTTTCTTTTATTAATTTAAATGAGCAGAAGCAGGATCTTAAAATGGCTTATATGGATGTAAAGCCAGCTAAGTATAATGGCCATAATGTAATGTTGCTGCACGGTAAAAACTTTAATGGCGCTTACTGGAAAACTACTATCGAAGCTTTAGCCAAAGCTGGTTACAGAGTGATTGTGCCAGACCAGATAGGTTTTGGTAAATCAACTAAACCAGAGCATTTTCAGTATACATTTCAGCAATTGGCTCAAAATACAAAAGCCATTCTTGATAAATTAGGAATTGACAAAACTGCGGTTTTGGGTCATTCTATGGGCGGAATGCTAGCCACGCGTTTTGCACTTATGTATCCTAAAACAACCGAAAAGTTTATACTTGAAAACCCTATTGGGCTTGAAGACTGGAAGGTTGTGGTGCCTTATAAAAATGTAGATTGGTGGTATAAAAGCGAGTTAAAAAAAGATTATGCTTCAATTAAAAAATATGAGCAGGAAAGCTATTATGATGGTAAATGGAAACCTGAATATGACGAATGGGTTAATCTACTTGCCGGGTGGACACTTAATAAAGAAGACTATCCACAAATCGCCTGGAATTCTGCTCTCACTTACGATATGATCTTTACCCAACCTGTCGTTTATGAATTTAAGAATATTACAAGTCCTACGCTACTTATAATTGGCACGCGCGATAGAACAGCATTGGGTAAACCTTTAGTAAATGACAGCATTAGAAAAACTATGGGTAGATATGATTTATTGGGAAAAGCCACACAGAAAAAAATACCGAAGGCTCAACTTGTAGAAATTCCTGATGTAGGTCATCTGCCGCATATTGAAGCTTTCGATCAATTTATTGCCCCTTTACTCCGATTTTTGAAGGAATAATCCCGATTTTTTAGTCAAATTTAAGTCCAAATTCCGCTGGAAATACATCAGGAATAAAATTCCAGATATATGGTAAAGCAAAATAGGTAATAGCTGTTATTAAAATTATTGATATAATATTTAGCCAGACACCGGTGCGAACCATATCTGGAATGCGCAGATAGCCGGAGCCAAAAACAATAGCGTTAGGCGGTGTTGCCACCGGAAGCATAAAAGCGCACGATGCAGAAACGGTTACTCCTACCATTAGAATATAAGGATGAACATCAAATATTAATGCAACCGGAACTATTACAGGTAAGAGCATTGCAGTAGTTGCAAGATTTGAAGTTATTTCTGTAAGAAAGTTTACAGCTGCAACTAATATTAAGACGAGTAGTAAAAGGCTTATATTTTGAATGGTTATCAGTTGTTCACCAATCCAATGAGCGAGACCGGTTTCTGAGAATCCGCTGGCAAGTGCGAGTCCGCCGCCGTATAAGAGTAATATCCCCCAGGGCAATTTTACGGCTTCTTCCCAGTTGAGTAACCTGCCTTGTTTGTCTTTTTTCGCAGGAATTATAAACAGAATAATAGCAAAGAAAATTGCGATTATAGTATCATCAATTGCAGGAAGAAAGGGTTGTAACAGATAAGTTCTAAACATCCAGCAGAAAGCAGCCAAGCTAAAAATTGAAAGTATAATCTTTTCTTCCCTTGATATTATGCCCAGTTCATTTAAAAGTCTTTTTACCTCTTTTTTTCCGCCTGGAAAACTTTTTGGCATTCTCATATCACCTTTTCCTGCAAATGCATAATGTGTAAGATAATACCAGCAAATGATGAGAAGCAAAATCGATATAGGTAGACCAAATTTCATCCATTGTAAAAATGTAATTTCTACTCCATAACTTTCTTCTAAAACCCCGGCAAGTACAAGATTAGGCGGTGTCCCAATAAGCGTTGCAATACCGCCTATAGAAGCAGCATAGGCAATCGCGAGCATAAGACCTTTCCCAAAAACAAGGTTTTCATTTGCTTTAGTGATAGGATTATCTTTTAATTGAGTAACTATTGCCATTGCTATAGGAAGCATCATAACCGTAGTTGCAGTATTTGATATCCACATAGATAAAAAAGCGGTGGCGACCATAAAACCAAGTATAATACGGTTTACGCTGGTGCCTATCAAGCTTATGATATTTAAAGCAATACGCCTGTGTAAGTTCCATTTTTCAATGGCTATAGCGATGATGAAACCACCTACAAATAAGAATATATATTTATGACCATAGCTTGATGTAGTTTCTGCTAGAGATAAAGCGCCTGTAAGCGGAAATAATAAAATAGGTAATAAAGCAGTGGCAGCAATGGGGATAACTTCTGTGGTCCACCAGACGGCGATCCATGATGCGCAGGCAAGTGTGGCTTGTGCTTCCGGTGATAATCCTTCACTTTTAAATATGAAAAAGAAATAAATAAAAAGGAGAGGTCCCAGAAAAAGGCCTATTACTTTTGTGCGGTTCATAATTGATCATAAAGAAATTAACATTCACAAAGTACATTTTTTCTAAAGCTTTGCCGAAATTTTTTTGGTAATACCACAAAAGATATATCTTGGTGACTGATTTTTAAGAATAAATAAAATAAGAAAATGAAAAGTCTTTTAGGAATAGGGTCAAGAATAAAACATGCCAGCTTAGGTGCCGGAGTGGTAACAAACGTAACTGCAAAACAGTATTGGGTTACATTTATAGAAAACGGACTTGAAACGCTTGATTTTGACACAGATTTTGAGGTTATTGAAGCTGTGGAAGATGAAGTTGATACAGTAAGCTTTTATGAAGTCGAAAAAAGCCTGCGCGAAATAATAAAGCAATATTCTGATATTTCTGAAGTAGTTGCTATAGCAGATAAATTTAAGGGTGGTACTATAATACTAAGTCCTAAGGATTCAAATCTTTCAAATAAAGAAATTCCTATTGATACTTTTTTTCATAAAATAGT
>JBALXG010000185.1:0-5912 GCA_036961055.1 Leeuwenhoekiella sp.
CGACATATTAGTGAATGACAATTTATTGCTCATACATTAGTACGTGGTTGTATATTGAATTATTAAAGACTAAAAAAAACTTAAAATGGATATTAAAAAAATATTTGAAAATAATAAAGAATGGGTTCAGGAACGTCTTAAAGTTGATCCTAATTATTTCAAACAATTATCAGAAGGGCAATCGCCTAAAATTTTATATATAGGCTGTAGCGACAGCAGGGTTTCATCAGAAGAATTAATGGGTGTACAACCAGGAGATGTTTTCGTTCATCGTAACATCGCTAATATGGTGGTTAATACAGACCTAAGCGCAATGTCTGTTGTTAATTATGCGGTTGAGCATTTGGGTGTTGAACATATAGTTATTTGTGGTCATTATTATTGTGGTGGTGTAAAAGCCGCCATGCAATCTGCAGATTTAGGAATTCTCAACCCATGGTTAAGAAATATACGTGATGTATATCGTATTCACCATAATAAACTTAATAAAATTGAGAATGAGGAAGAGCGGTACAAACGCTTTGTAGAACTTAATGTGCAGGAGCAATGTGTAAACGTGATAAAAACTGCAGATGTTCAAAAAGCTATTAGGAATCGCAATTTAACGGTACATGGATGGGTTTTTGATATTCATTCAGGTAAATTAATTGATTTAAAAATAGATTTTGATGCCATTCTTAAGGACATCATGGAGATCTATAGACTAGATTGATCCTTTCAGGTCTCAAATAAAAAACTTCAGTTTAAAATTCCTTTTACTTTTTAATAAAAGAGTAAAAGGTTTATTCATTTTTTGTTTCTGTAAATCGCTTTTTAATTCCGTTTAAAAGGATTTTGCAGGCATTAAATTGAATTTTAATTAGACCTCAATACTTAAATTCTAAATTCTTAGAAATCATTTCATTTTAATTGTATAAAAACTAAATACATAATTATGTTTAAAAATTTAAAGAGCGATTTTCCAGCAAGTGTGGTCGTATTTTTTGTTGCTTTACCACTTTGTCTTGGGATTGCGCTTGCCAGTGGCGCTCCACTTTTTTCCGGATTAATTGCCGGTATTGTAGGCGGAATAGTTGTGGGTGCCTTAAGTGGTTCAAGTCTGGGCGTTAGTGGTCCGGCAGCCGGGCTTTCTGCAATCGTACTTGCGGCAATTACTACATTAGGTGGTTATGAAAATTTACTGGTTGCTGTGGTTCTGGGTGGGGCTATTCAAATTCTATTTGGGGTTCTCAAAGCGGGAATCATTGGGTATTACTTTCCATCTTCGGTAATTAAAGGTATGCTTACAGGAATTGGGATTATTATTATTTTGAAACAAATCCCTCATTTTTTTGGTTATGATGGAGACCCCGAAGGAGACTGGGCCTTTTTTCAGGTTGACGGTAAAAACACTTTTTCAGAAATTGGAAATATTTTAGGTAATATTAGTCCGGGAGCCACGCTTATTGCTATTGTAGGTCTTGGGATATTGATACTTTGGGAAGCGGTTTTAAGTAGAAAAGGGAGAGTTTTTAAGCTTATTCAGGGGCCTTTAGTAGCTGTGGCAGCTGGGATACTTTATTTTATTTTCACACAAGATTCAGACTGGGGTATTGCTAAAGATCATTTAGTAAGTGTGCCTATCCCTGACGATTTTGATTCTTTTATTGGGCAATTCACTTTTCCTAATTTTGCGATTATAGGCGATTCTGCTGTTTGGGTAACCGCATTTACAATTGCTCTTGTTGCCAGCCTAGAAACATTACTCTGCGTTGAAGCTACAGATAAACTTGATCCTAAAAAAACAACCACTCCTACAAACCGGGAGTTATTTGCCCAGGGAACGGGTAACATTATTTCAGGTATGATAGGTGGTCTTCCCATTACACAGGTTATTGTACGCAGTTCTGCAAACATACAATCTGGCGGACAAACAAAAATGTCTGCGATTATTCATGGATTTCTCCTACTCATCTCAGTGATTATTGTACCAAATGTTCTTAATCTAATTCCGCTTTCAGTTCTGGCAGCTGTACTTTTTATAGTAGGTTATAAACTAGCTAAACCCAGTACTTTTATAAAAATGTATACTCTGGGATGGAAGCAATTTGTACCTTTTGCAGTTACGGTTGCAGGGATTGTATTTGGAGATCTTTTAATAGGAATTAGTTTAGGTCTTGCCGTGGGTATAATTGTTATTTTGATAAAAAGCTATCAAAACTCTCATTTTCTACACATTGATAAGATTGAAAATGGCTCTAAACTGGTAAAAATGACGTTAGCCGAAGAAGTAACTTTTATAAATAAAGGAGCAATATTAAAGGAGTTAAACAATCTTGAAAAAGATTCATTCTTAGAGATTGATGTTAGGAAAACTCGCTATTTAGACAATGATATTGTTGAAATTCTGGATGATTTTAAAATAAAAGCACAAGACAAGAATATAAATATCAAAATAATTTCAGAACGGGGAATTACTGAAAATCCAGACAGCTATAAGCATTTCTTTAATCAGGAAAAAGATCCTAGCTTAAAATTTGCCGGATAATAGTTTGATTAAAATAGATTTTATAATCAAATATGTCCTCTGATCGTAAAGAAATATTTGCTTATATTTTTTCGCTTTAAGCGAAAAAAATATTGAAAACACTCAGGCTGATTCATTCTGGGTGTTTTCTTCTTTGTAGTCTTCTACTCCCTTTAAAATATTGGGTAAAAATATAGGCGCTACGGGTTGCACGATAGGATAAAGAATAGATTCTGCTTTTATATTTTCATCTATGATAGAAGCGTGATTTGTAAGCGCGTTGATAAACATTATTATCACACTTATAATAAAAGCTGCCTTCAAGACCCCAAAAACGGCTCCAAAGATCTTATTAATGATGCCCAGCATAGCAAAATTTGCAACCTGCGTGAGCAATTTAGCAAGAAGTGAAATAACTATTACAATTATTATAAAAGTTACTGCAAAAGCCACTAAGTTTATAGTGTTGTCACTCCACGATACACGTTGGTACAAAAAATCTACAGCATAATATGAAAAATGAATTGCTCCATAAATACCGGCGATAAGCCCTATAAGTGATGCGACTTCTATTAAAAACCCATTTTTAAGGCCTTTTAATAGCCCCACAAGCAAGAAAATGCCAATAATTATATCAAGATAATTCATAAGATAAATATAGTATTTTTTAAGAAGTGCGTTGATTATCTTTGCAGACTATGGTAAGAGATGAACAGTTAAAAGAACGGTGGGAGCAGGTACAATTACTGGTATCAAAAAGATTTGCAGAGGGAGAATTGCTCGACCTTGATGCGATTATCTATTTAATAGGCGTACAAGAATATGGTCGCTTTGACAGAAAGTTTAAAAAAGACGATAAGCTTGACCTTATGCATATAGCTATTTGCAGGGTTCTTGAGCCATTTGGTTATTATGAATTTGATTATCAGGATGAAGATGGCTGGCCACATTACAAAATACTAGAGCAGTTGCCCACATTAAAAGCAGGAGAACAAACAGTTTTGATGAAAGAAGCTATTGTAAATTACTTTCTTGAAAAGGAAATTATAAAATGATTAAACTTAAATGATACCGAATTTTATAGGGATTATATTCGGTTTTTTGCAGAAAATACCATTTCCTCACGATACGGGGCCTATTTATAAAGAGACAGTTGCAGGTAGATTTCCGGTAGAGCCGTTTAATACTATAAGCAATCTGATTTTTCTTTTTATAATTATTTATTTTGGCAGTAAGGTCTACCGAGAGCTCAGGAAGCATCTTTTTCTGGCCTTTGTGTTGCCTGTTCTAGCCATAGGTTATGTAGGTGGGACAGTCTATCATGCAACTAGGTCTGCTGAGATATGGCTCGTTCTGGACTGGGTTCCTATTTTATTTTTAAGTCTGTCTACAGTATTTTATTTTATTTATAAGTGGCAGTCTACCTGGATAAAACGAGTAGGTTATTTAATCATTATTTTTGGTGCTTTTTTCACACTTAGAAGGTTACATATTCCTTATGGGCTTACGCTTAGTGTAGAATATGCGCTTTTTGCGATAGCGATTTTACTGCCTTTAATAGGTTATCTCTACCATTCAAAATGGCACAACTTACGGTATGTTGCTATTGCATTTGGCATATTTGCATGCGCTGTTATTTTTAGAATTCTCGACAGGCGTATGGACTTTGAAGTATTCTGGATGGGTACACACTGGTTGTGGCATTTATTTGGTGGATTAGCAGTTTTCTTTTTAATGAAATATATTTATGAAGACAATAAAGAGCAAGCCGGCATAATTTCCTAAATTTGCTCCCTCCTAATAAATAGGTTTATGCTAGAAAAAATTAAAGAACTTATTGCTGAAGCTAATGCGTTTAAAGCAAACTCCATAGATGAGGTTGAAGCTTTTCGTATCAGGATTTTAGGTAAAAAGGGTCTTTTAAATCAATATTTTGCCGAGTTTAAAAATGTGCCAAATGACCAAAAAAAGGAATTTGGTCAGGTTATTAATGAACTTAAAACCACTGCTCAGGATAAAGTTAATAGTTTAAAAGAAAGTCTTGAAGTTGCAGAAGTAGCCGGTGTTTACGGAGATTTAACACGTCCCGGCGAGCCTATTGCTTTGGGTTCAAGACACCCTATTTCAATTGTCAAAAATAGAATTATTGACATTTTCTCCCGCATAGGTTTTAATGTTTCAGAAGGACCTGAAATTGAAGATGACTGGCATAATTTCACAGCTTTAAACTTACCAGAATATCATCCTGCGCGAGACATGCAGGACACATTTTTTATACAAACAAATCCTGATGTTTTACTTCGCACGCACACTTCATCTGTGCAGGTGAGATATATGGAAAACAATAAACCGCCTATACGTACAATTTCGCCAGGAAGAGTTTATAGAAATGAGGCAATTTCTGCGCGTTCTCACTGCTTTTTTCATCAGGTAGAAGGATTATATATTGATAAAGATGTCTCCTTTGCAGATTTAAAACAAACACTGCAATATTTTACAACCGAAATGTTTGGTAAAAGTAAAATACGACTGAGACCATCATACTTTCCGTTTACAGAACCCAGCGCAGAAGTAGATGTGTATTGGGGGCTTGAGACAGAAACAGATTATAAAATGACAAAAGGTACCGGCTGGCTTGAGATTATGGGCTGTGGTATGGTAGATCCTAATGTGCTGGAAAACTGTGGTATTGATTCTAAGGAATATACCGGTTTTGCATTTGGTATGGGGATAGATCGTATTGCGTTATTATTGCACCAGATTTCTGATATTCGCCTGCTTAGTGAAAATGATCTTCGTTTTTTAGAACAATTTAAAAGTGCATTATGAAAAAGTATTTAGTTATTGGTTTATTGGTTATCGGTTTACTTGCTTTAGCTTACTTAACTTTTGTTATAGCGGTTATTAAAATTGCTATCGGAAGTGTTTTCGTAGGTATTTTTGTTCTCGCCATTTTGATTCTTTGGATCAGGTGGAAGGTAACCCATGATTAATCTTTATGCGTAAAGACATTGAAATACCAGAGGTTAAAGATGTTTATGTCGCTGCCATTCTGGAATTTAATGAAGTGCACCGCACAAACGACTGGAATGTTTATTTAATCAATGCCAAAAACTCACCTCTGGAAACCGTTTTAATTGTTTCTAAAGGTTTTGACGCCGAAAGAATAACCAGCCAGATGCGTCATAAACTTGATGTTTTGCCGGCAAAATCGTTTGCTAAAATTGAATTTCTCGAAGACAGCGTTTTAAAACTCAATAACGAATTTTCGGTTACATTTTTTGTGGGTAATAATCTTTTTGAAAAGAAGTTTCTGTATAAGCCAAATACAATAACCAAAGAAAATAACAAAGCCCTTCCTATAATGCTTAAAGAGGGGATTTTAGCCCTTTAAAAGGCATTAATT